>CAYZUC010000050.1:1340-19888 GCA_964481705.1 uncultured Lachnospiraceae bacterium | reverse complement strand
TAACAAGCGGGTGATTGAATTATTGAAGCCGAGAAAAATATTAATAATCCAGAAAAAGAAAAACGATTTCAAGGACTATCCTAAAATAATTGAAACTTCACTTTCCTATACAAATTATGTAGTTGTCGTATTATCAGCTATATAAGTTTTTTAACGGTACAAGTGTCAAAAAACAAGTGCGTAGAATGTATTGAAAACCAATTATTTAGCATTTTGCTCGGTACAAATGTACTGTTTTTCTTTAATTCGACAAAGTCCTGTATAATTAATCAACTGAAATACTGCGAATTGCAATGCCTTGGCGAAATAATGGACGAGGTTGTTCTCTTTTCTCTACTAATACAATTCTTCTATTTCCCTCCCCCAATTATATGTTTCATTTTTCATGAATCCATTTTAGCTATTATTGCTTTAAGTAGTGTATCTATACCATTACCGCTAATGAATATCTTCTTGGTAATACTTGCAGCATAATCACCATCGATGCGAATAGATGTTTCTGGATTATTATCTGCATCCCAAATGGGTGTCATTACTGGCTTTAGTCTGTTTCCTATATTTAGATGCACATAGATGTTTTTTATTATTTCATCGATTGAGGGGTAAAGACCTTCAGTCGAATTCGTAAGATCAACACAACAAAGGGCGTAACACTCTGACTTCTTACATGCCATACGCATTTGATTTTTACTCATATGAGCTGGCTCTGAAAAATTCCATTTTGTCTTGACCTCAATAAAGAAAATGTCTTGATTGTTATAAGAGACAACAATATCTTGTCCATTCTGAATATCATTCACACTCCAATCTTCATCATATTTTTTCTTCATCTTAATCTTCAAGGTTTCTCCTAAATCTTGTTTGATTCGTTCTCGAATTAATTCCTCAATTCTTTTCCCTATTTCGTATTTTTTCTCAAAATCAGCTCTTTTTTGAGCGTCTTGTTCTAATAACTTCTCTGCTTGACTCAAAATTTCTTGTAAACGTGAAGATTCTGATAATTTTGCAAGAACTTCCAATGTTCCATCATCTGCTTTCATCAGTTTGTACACGTTCGTTTTATTTTCACCTTGTACACGAGTGAAAAATATTTCCTCTTTATTTTTTTCAATATAAGGAAATAACCCTTTCCACCTTCCATTATCAATAATGTCAATAATTTCTATTGTTATTGGATTGGAAAAATTATCTTCTTGTAGATAATCTTCAATTCCTTTCGCTACGTTATGAGAATTTTGTTCTTTGAATGGATATAGGTTTTCAAAATCTTTATTAACCCATCTCTCCTGAAGTTGGCTTTTCAACGTGCGAAAAAACAAATTGGACAGCTCATCGTCAATATCAATATTCTTCAATAGCTCATCTCCAATGTATAGCGAATTATTCCAATTTGGAAACACACCATACTTTTTTACCATCTCTTTAAAGTCCTCCTTTGATGCTATTGTTTCAATGAATTCCCTTAATTCAAACAAATTGTTTTTTACCCAATCACTATCCTTTGTAGAAATTAAAAATAACTGATTCTCTACTACAGCCCTAAACGTTGTAGTGTATAAATCGGGCTCTTCGGAAGATAAATGCGGAACATAAATTTCTTTGTACTCCATTTGATTGAATTGGCAAATCATTGGCATTACAATATTCCTAATATTACTTCCGTTTTGAGTTGAAAAAGCACAACAGAAACGTATTAATTTATTAAATAAGCTGTCCTCAAAAGGCTTCTTGTCAAATGTCGCTTCGATAAAATTCTTTTTTAATCCTTGTATTTTTGCAGTTATGTTTGTTTGTAAATCCTTTCGTGTATATGATGTAAAATTGTACAAACTTGTATATGCTGTATTCACAAAGAATTGAGTACTTTCAGGAATAATACTGCTAACTAATTCATAAAGAATAGGTGTAATGCTTTCGGCATTTCGAAGTTCCGAAGCTTTTTTAAGGCTATTTTCGCGATTTGGAATAATTGAGTATTTATTAAATACTAATTCTGAGTGACCGCTTTCTTTTAGAAAAACGAGGAGCGAATACAATGATTCTGAAGATTCTTTTATATCTGAAACAATTGCATCTAAAGAAACAAAATAATCAGCACGTTTCGCATCCCATTCCTGAACTATATTAGACCAACGAATAGATTCATCGCATATTGGTAAAATATACTTTTGCTTGGCATAATTATATATCGTAGGAAGATATTTTAAGTTTTCTCCTATTGATAGGGGGGCTGTTATATCATTTGGGAAAACAACTAATGAATTTTTATCGAAAATTTTTAATTTCCCAGCAGTCTCAGTCGGTATCATTGCTAATTGTTCGAATTGGGTAACCCATTTTTTCTTAAAAGAAACAAAAAAGTTATTCAGTTTCTCATCCTCATTATTACAATTATAACCAATTGGAGCTAACTCTATAGAGTTAGCAATATCCTGAATATGATTAGAAAGATACTCAAATAACATATCTGACATATCATTAAGAAGCCTGACATTATTTTCGCACTTACTCGTAGTATATTCATTTTCATTTGGAAGGAAAATCCCATTTCTAGGTTCTGTGGGAGAAAAGTCTTCGGAGTGAAAAATATAATTTACGCCAAAATTTTCAGTTCCTAATAGAGGAAAAAACAAAAATAGCTTAGGGATTTCCGAGATATTCATTGCTTTTCTCGATGTAGCAAGAGGTAAAAGAACCTTATTCCTCCCATCAGATGACTCAATATAAAAACAGTCAATATTTTTAGGTATGGAATTCTCTAGTATTTTGATACGCTTGACACGAAGACCATTATCATCTGGCATTGATTCCTTCGAGAATGAGATATGCTCATTATTTACATTATCAATAATGGTGCAATGTACTATTCGTTCATTTAGCGTCATAACATATGGCATCAGTTTAATCGCTTCTTTAACTCCATTTTCTGCCAAAGGGAGGCGTTTTTTAGTCAAATCATATTTTAGAATAGTCCACTCTCGCTTATTGGAAGTCACGTTTCCATACATAAGATCTTTAGCCCTTTTGAGTTGCTCCGTCATCTTTTCAATGAACTCTGGGATGTTTTCAAATGTGCGATCAATCAAAAAATCATTAATGTCAACATAATACTCAGGATTTTTCTCCGGATCTATTTGAAGAGACCCATCAATTCGTATAGTGCGACTGAAGGCATGGGTTGTAAGAAACCCTGTTCCATATTGACCGACTGTATCAGGAGCTTCTTTTTCTTCAGAACTGACTTGTTTTATTAATGAGCCAAGAGCATCCGGAGTAAACGCATCTCCTTTATGAGCAAACTGAAAACAATCAGAATCTAAAGTTATACGAATCGAACAATGATGAGAGAGGTCTCGAGCATTTTGAACCAATTCCCAAATAGCCCTAGCAGGACTATTGGATTTGAGTTTATCTATTCCTTCTGCTATCTTGGTGCAATGCTGTTTATTATTTTGACGCATATCAGCAAGCTCTTGAGCCTCAATCGCAGCTTTTCTTTTTTCCTCTGAGAATTCGATCATTTTTATTATTATTTAGATTTCATGAGAATTTAGTCGGGACTAAAAATTGTAACATCACAACAATGGGAGATTCGCTCAATCTTTCTCATCATAGAGTAGCTTGTTTGTTTTATCACCATTATCTGTGGCAACAACTACTATATCAAATTCTTTGCATTTTCTTTTTTCTTGAAGCACTTCCCCTATGTCGAAATAGCTATTTGTTTTTTGCCATATATCAAGACCTCTGCCTAAATGTATCTTCCAACCATTGTTAATAACAATATATCTATCATGTGCCGTTTCTTTAAATTCTACTTCAAGATTAATACTCAATTCGTCTAATGAGTTTTTTATCTCTTGGATATTATCAACGGCATTCGGCATGTGCTGTTCATCATTCCATGTAATTAGTTTTATGGAAATTTTATCAGCATCTGTATTTCTTTTATAAATTAGGGAACAAAACTCAATAAAGTTTCTAAATTGGTAAGGCATCCTGATATAGGGATCCTGTATAAGAAACTCGGTTGCTCCTTCTAAATAGTTGCCAAATAGGCGATCATAAGAAATGTTCGTTTGATTCTCTCGTATATGTTTAGAAAAACCACTTAACGTCACTTTTTTTGTTTTTATATCCGCTTGGGAGGCATTTTTCCCTTCATGCTCCACGGAATTTACTTCCTGATATTCTTTTTTGTCTCCATATTCAATTTCCTCCAATGTCTCAACAGTATATTTATTATCGTCCCTATCTGTGTACTCAAAAAAGACGGGATCATCATTAAATGTCTCATCCATTTTAATAAGCTGATCTTTTACTCTTTTGCGGGATTCTATGGCAAAATCGAGCAATTGTTTCACATCTTCCTTGCTCATTTTCAGGTCGGGGTAAATGATTTTCACAAATCCTGAAAAAGTTTTTTCAATAGCAGTTTTATCGCGTGTGGTTATTGTTGAGGAAAGTTCAAAATATTGCTGATACAGCTTACTGTGATCTTCTTTTCGCAAAGCTTTTAATATTTCTGCTAAATAATCGACAATGAAACCGAAATCATCAGTAAACAATTCATTTCTTAATTTAGAAACTTCCCAACCTGGTAAATAAGCATGAATACGGTCTAAGAAAGCTGTATCATGATAATCTTTTGGCAAAGCATCAAATAAATGACTGTGCTTCATCATGTATGGAACAGGATGATCCGTATTCCCAACAAAAACCATAGAGGCTTCTGCCTGATATACATCTGATCCACGCGAAAATGATTTATTAGCCATATAGTTTTTCATGATATCCACCATTCCTCTATCAACTTTTTTCGATTTTCCGGCAAATTCATCATAAGCAATAACATCCCAATAGCCAACTAGACCTATGTTGCCATTGGAATTGTTTACAAATAGCTTTGCTTTCGAAACCTCTCCTCCGGAAATTAGAATACCGTGGGGAGACAATTCTGAAAAAATATGAGACTTGCCAGTCCCTTTGGGCCCAAGTTCTATCAAATTGTAATTATTCTCAGTGAACGGGATTAAACGTGCTAACTGAATAAATTTAGATCGGGTCGAAAACTCCTCTGGATTTAAACCAATCGTTTGCATTAGCATACCCATCCATTCCTCTGTAGAGAAATACTTACGTTGGTCTTTGTAGTCTTGTATATCGACATGAGCAATTTGTATCGGCTTTACACTTTCAATGATCCATGGTGGTGTATTTCTTTCATCAGAAACCAAATATCCCATATTAACTAAAGACCAAACGCCTTCGGATAGCAACTTTGGATTCTTTTTAACGATCTCATCTCTTATCGGGATATTATTCAATCCCAGATTACTAAACCTTGCCTCATAGCGGTCTGCTCGATCATTCAATTTGGCCGATATTTTATCAATAATTCGGTGTGTCCCTTTTTCACGAATTTTCGACTTCACTGCCTCCGCTTCATCACGATATACAAAATGCTGGGCAATGATTGTCTTCACCGTTTCAATTCCTGCATTGATTGTATCTTCTTGATCAGAGGCACAATATTGCCCCAATAGATATTCCAATACGTAATTAGGTACAATCGCATTTCCTTTTACTTTTTGCGTCAAATCTTTGCGGACGACCTTACCTGCAAAAAAATTATTTATTTTCCGGTCAAGAGCTTTCATTTTCTTCCTGTTTTAAAAATCAAAATCGTTAGACATGCCTAAACTTAGGCAGAATCTATAATCAGTATATGCAATCCATTGTGTTGATCCTTCTATCTGTTCTTCAACAAAAAGCCGCACATTATCATGCTTTTGTAAATTAGTGGAGAACCGAAAATCGTATTTTACTTCACGATCTTCGGGTCTATTAGATGTTATGTCAAAAAAATGAACAAATACATCACTTATTATCTGTTTTTCGCCACGATCTTCTACTGCAAAATAAGCTTTCAATTTACGACCAAGAGTACGCCCGATAGCCGATTCTGATTGATAGAATTTTACTGGATGGATATTGGTCGTAATTTTGTTATTGCTTTTATTGATTATGTCTACATTGACTTTGCTGATAGTATCTTCTCTCTTTTTTACAACAGTAAGTACTGCTACTACCACTTCTTGTAACATAGCTCCACCGTGTATAAATCGGCTTCCTGAACCTTGCTTCCGCAGGCGGTTCATTCCTTTAGGTATCAGTATCTCCCGGTCGGAATGAATATGAAGATCCTCTGCAATATATTTCACTACAGCATCATTATGCTGTAGCTCTTTTCCAACTACAAAGCGCCTATTGCTTTTAATAATCTCCCCTATAATAGCAGCATCTGTAAAATCAGACTCTGCTAAAGTCTCATTTTGATATAAAAATCCATGATCTGCCGTTATCACAATGTGGGTAATGTTAAAACTTCCAATTTTTTTTATCAAATCTATTAAATGTTCAATTTCGGTATTGGCAGCATCAAAGACTTTGTCCTCTGTTATCTTATCATCACCTGTTTTATCTATAATATTGTGATATACATATACCACATCGTGTTGTTGAACTAGATCTTTCGCTTCTTCTGATTTTACTTTAAATGAAGATAATTCTTCTGCTGAAATAGTTGTAGCTTTAATCTTTCCTATATCGTTCAGAATTTTGGCTCTTGGTAAAGCTCCCTTGCTTGATAGTCCATCTACAAATATATCATCTCCGTCACCCAAGCTTATACTCTGATTGGGTAGCAAAGCGGCCATTCCTAATTGTGTGTATGAAGGTAGTCCAGTTATTCTATAATCTAAATTTGATTCAAAACGATTTTGGAGATTAATCCTTCGATGTAGCTCTTCCCCTATTTCAAAACGCATCGCATCTGAAATAATGACAAACACCTTTTTCTTCTGATTTATGTATTTAGATTTTACAATAGAATTAAAGAAGTGGAATTGACTTTTGTTTCCAAAATACCACCCTTCATTATTCTCTATGCATTGCTGCCATTGATCAGCAAGGTCGAGTAACCAACGATTGGAGTAGATCTTCTCTACTTCCTTATACAAAGATTGCAAAAGAGTTGCATTGCTCACTTTGCGTAACAAATAAATAAATTGACGGTAATACTGATCTATTCTGTAGTACTGATTTGCGTACAGTTCAAATCCTTTCTCCAAACTATTTAAATTGCTAAGATTAATTCGTTGCACTGTTTCTGTAAACTGTACTGCTCTTAAGATAGCCTGATAGTATTCCGCATACTTTTTGTACCAATGTTTAGATGTTCTTTTATTAATCACATCTTCGACTTTAGCGACATCGAAAGTGTGATCGGTTACTTTTTTTATCAAATCTTTTACAATGTGCTGGTCTATAACTTCAAATACATCTTCGTCTACCAAATCCTCCAAAATAATATTAGCAAAAATATTTGAGACTTGAAGATCACATGCAATACGCTCGGAGATTACATTAAACGTATCTGAAAACGAAAGCATATCTTTCCAGTTTGACAGTGTGATTTTTGCTATGGATGACACCTTATTACCACAAAGAATTTGAGAACTATATTGAAAAAGTGTCAAGAGAAAATCATATATATTATGTGAGTTATTTTCTATCCCATATTGCTTTTTTATTGCTTCCCAGAAATAATCAGATAAACCATATTTTTCTAACGTTCCTTTAATTATTTCGGCTTTTCCCTCTACAAATGCCTTTACATACTCGCGTAATAATGTGTCTAAATCATGTTGATTAGTACCTAATAATACTTGTATCTGTTTTTTGTTAAGAGTATCTACACTATCGTTTTTTGAGACTAAAACTCTAAACTTGTTCATTCTGTCTTTGTTATTAAAAAAAACTGATTGCTGCTTTAGCCAACTTTGGTAATGGAAAGGCAATTCCAATTCTTGCAATAATATAGATGTTTGATCCGTATGAAATAGCTGCTGTGACAGTTCTATATCCAACAACCAATTATCGTCGTATGATGGACGGGCATATGGCATATACAACAAAAACTTTTGTTTAGGTTCATGTATCAATATGCGGTATTTCAATGCTAACTCATCATTATCAACAGTAATAACTGATACGTCAGGCAAATTAATATCAGCGAGTTCTTCTTCAAAAGCTCGTTCCGGATCGTACCATATCACAATGCGGTGTTGATTGTATAGCTTTTCTAAATTTTTTTCTATTTTTGTCATCTTATTGTTGATGTGTCTATCCAGTCGAATGTTTTTACCTTCTTCTTTGTTTTTGTATCATTCAGTCCTAGTACTGGAGCAATAGCATTACCAAATTTATTATAATTCACCAATACTCCATCATCCAAATCTATTTCAATGCGTTCTCCTGCCAATGGATATAATATTTCATATTCATACGCCTCACAATCCTTTAGTATGTCTTTTAGATTATCTTGACGTTTACGGGCTTTTCCCTGTTCTGTAACAGAACCTGAAATAATAATATCTTCCTGACGTTGTAACTCATTACGTACTTTCTCCATAAACGGACGGAGGTACGAGTTCAAAATATAATTAAGTGTATCAGGAGTATATCGGTGCATATAAATCAATACATTAAAATGACCTTTGGCTGAAGAGAACATCCAGTATATCGGACGTTTTTTATAGCGTTTAATATGATCTTTATAAAAATCCTTAGTTAGATACTTGCGCAAGTCTTTCCCTAAAACATCTTCAATATAATGGATATTGTCGCTATAAGATGCCTCTCCCCAAACCGCACGGATAAATTCTTTTATTCGACTAACAATATCATCATCAAACCATTCTTCTTCCAAAATAGGAACAACATTATCTTCATCGGGAACAAACAGTAATTCTTCTTTTGCTTTTTCTACTTTGTTTAGATAATCAGTAAAGGTTTCGCCTTGATTGGCTAAAATCAGCCCTTCTTTATCTAACGAATATCGTCCGAATATGCAACCAACAGCATAAGATATCAACTGGGCTATTAATTCTTTATAATTGAAAGGTAATTCTGTTAATTCGCAACCATTTTGTCTGAAAGATTGTTCCAAATGTTCCCATTGAGGAGTCCATCCCGAATCTTCAGATTCCTCCTCTGAATCTTTTATCTTTTTTAATTTTCTTTGTGAAAGTTCCTCTTTTAGAATGGTTATTTCTCCTATCGGAATATCAGGTGTTAGCTCACTTTGTAAGCCATATATCTCTATAAACAGACGATTGAGTTCTTCTTCGTTCTGATGTAATATCCAAAATTGAGATGTCCAATAGCTCTTGTAGTTATTAATAGCCATATAAACACTTTCACTTTTCAAGCGAATCAACTCATTTTTATTAAAATAAATATGATCTTCTTTCTTTGATTGAAAATCATTTGATATAGTTATACAACTTAAAGTTAAATTATCAATCAGGCTATTGCTGTCAATATAAATAGGCAATTTTTCTACAGACCCAGAGGTCAGATTTAAAGTGGGGCTAAAAAGATTAAAGTATTCGCCCATTACTTTAGAGTTTGAATACCCAAATATATATAGGAAGTTATTGTTGTCTAATGGAAATAAAGAATCTGCAGATTGATCAAAAATCATTCCTTCAGGTAAAAGTTTCAATTTATTATCTGACGATGAAATTCTCTTCCAACTAATTCCTTTTTTTCCAAATAAGCTTTTATTCCTGATAACTGAACTTTTGTGGTTTTGTACTTTTTCTCCATCATTTTCCCATAAAATAATCATGTTGGGATTTCCTGTCCATTTTACAGACTCTCCTCCCATTTGATATCTACACCATTTTTTTTTGAAGCTTTTTTCATAGTTTCCTATTTTACCATGACCAACTTCTGTCCAATACCTTACAAATTCGGGGTTAGCTCCACTTTGCATTCCCGTACATGGTCTAGAAATTTCATCAAAGAAAATAGCTCTTGATAAGACCTCTTTTTCTTTGACACTTAACCAAAACCCAAATGGGATCCCTCTTATTTTCTCAAAATCTTTTTGATAAACATTGTAGAACCAGCTACAATTCGGATTGTGTATAGCTTCTAATGCTTTTTGTTTTTTCAATTTGGAGGAGTCAAAAGCTGTCAATCGTATATAAGTTCCTTTGGATTTGCTTTTTGTATCAACAAGCGTAAAAGCAACATTTTGTACAACCTCTCCTCCTATTTCAGGAAAAGTCTTTGGACCTAAATACAATAGTGTGTCAATATGGATAGTATCAACCAATTGCTCTCTAAGTTCTTCATAGCTGTTCAAAAACATCCAAGAGCGTTGGTTAATCATTCCCATGAAACCTTTTGGATACAATATTGAAATACCGGCTTCCATAAAGCAGGCCATTAAATCAGCCTTTGATTTGGGATAATTACTCTTCACAAAGTCGCTTAATGCTGGATTCATATTACCTCCACCCATATATGGCGGATTATCCACTACACAATGATATTTTCGTGCTAAAGGAGTCAATTGATTTACAGCAGAAAACAGTTTGTTTTGTGTTTGTTGCCAAAATAGATCGGAAGACCCTATTTCTAATTTTAACTGGTTATTCAATTTCTCTAGAGTCGTCAAATCAGTATGCGGCTGTATTAAAGAACCTAAGTTTGTTGCTTGTTCCAACAATTTTAGATCAGCTTTAAATGCGTCTTCATTTTTTATATTGTAATAGTCGATTATTGTGTCTATCTCATCTACACTCAACGTAATATCTTCATAACAAATAATGTTGGGAGTTGCAACTTTCCTAAAGAAACGGCGGTAATACTGCCGTGCCTTCATTATAATGGCAAAAGCGGCTAACTGTGCTGCTCGTTCATCTATTTCTAAGCCATATAGATTCTTCTCAATAATCAAAGCAGGAATATCAGAAGTGCTGTATCCTTGTTCTTCGTAGATTTTGGTTAGTAACTCAAATCCATACACTAAAATATGCCCACTTCCACAAGCCTGGTCTAACAATTTAATTTCTTCGACAGAATCAATCTTCAGATAATCAATTGTATTTTCCGAAGGTGATTCGATATAGTATGGCATGTAATTTCTCAGGTTAGACGTGGGATTGTTCTGCACCCACAGTTTCCCGACAGTATTTTGTATCATATATTCTACAATCCAACGTGGCGTGAACAGTTGTGTCGCCGCAGGGATATCTTCTTTTTTAACCCTGCTCTTAGATGCAAAAACTTCATCTTTCTTTTCTGAAATATAGAATTGATATAGCCAACCAATAATTTCCACTTCCAAGCAATCACTTACCGACATTCCATTCACGACATCCGCAATAATGGAGAACGGAGAGGTGAGATCATCAGGTAGTAGAAGCTCAGTGTAATCATCAATCCGTTCAAATAAAAACGGAAAAATTCGGTGTAAATCGTTGCATACTGCAATCAAAATGTGACGGAAAATATCGTTGTCCGGATTATTTGAGGTAGTTACACCACTAAGAACATTGTTGATATATTTGCGATCCAAAGGCAAATCTTCAGGAAAGACTCCGGCTTGAATATCGCTCAATATCTGTGGTGAAGTACTGGACGTTCCCTGTGCAGGCGATAATACATTAATACCCAATGGCTGAAAATCATTGGCATCCATAAAACGTAATGCAACCAATCGATTGAACCAGATGTAGGCGACCTTGTCGATCAAGGCTTCCTTTCCAATTGATTTGATCTCGTTGTTCAACTTGTTAATCGTATCTGTCTTTGCACGCAAAGCAGCACTATCTTGTGTTAAAACTGCTTCCAGTTTACCCCCAACCAATGTAATCAACTTCTTTCGGACATCTTGTGCAAATCTCTTTATTTGAGTAGTATTCATTTTTAATTCAAATTAATTTTGCGGTTTTGTTTTAGTTGGTCAAGTAAGAGCATTTTTAATTCTGCAAGATACTTTTCTACATCAGATTCAGTTTCCAAACGACGAATATCTATGTTTACTTTACGTAAGACATTAGGAAGCGTAATATAAGTTTCTCTAGGTTCTTGGACGACTGTAGGTGTTGAAACATTCTCATCTCCAGTTGATGCACTTTTAGCCTCTGGTGGGTTGGCTAACGCTACACAACGATTCAATTGTTTGGTGTATAAGTCTGAAATATTATTACCTAAATCACGAATATTGGAAATAAAACGCTCTCTCCGGACTTGCTCCAATAGACTTTGAAATGGTTGTAATATGTCTGTCTTTTGACGGTCGTTCAACTTTTCAAAGTCCGGTTCATTTTGTAATTGTTTTATGTTGGCTTGCAACTTCTCTTCTGTAACTTTTCGTTCTTCATCTTGCTTCTGTTGAATGCGAGCTGATAATATTTCCATCGCATCTTTTGCTTTACGAATCAAATCTCTGACATAAGGTTTTTCTTGATCCATTACCGATTTCAGTAATTCCATCTCTTCATCATTCTCTACAAAGCGAAGATTTCCATTGGTCTCATTCAAAAACAATCCGATATTTTTGTATATATTTTTTTGTCCACTATTCATGAAGCTGCGGATACTATCCAATACATCTTCTTTCTGATCAAGCAGATCATCTTCATAATCCTTTACGGTGTTTATCAGCTGAGCATAGTCTAAGCTGATAACAGAGTTCAGTTTATCCTGTAAAGGTTTTAACTGGATAAGAAACGGATAAGTATCAGTCTGATTTAGCATTTTTTGCAGTTCCATATCTAAATCACGAGCTTTCTCTTTGAAGTTTTTTGCAATTTCTTTGGCCTCTGTTGCTATATTCGTGTCGTCAAACAATTCTCTATGTAGATCTTTCACTTTGCGCAAAAGTGTACCATCAATATCCTGCTGCGGCATAACTAAGGTGTTATTCCATTGCTGGTTATTATTGAGTGCTACTGCAAATTGGTTATCTTCAAGTATATTTGTATTTTGTTTTGCCTCTATTTTCCCTTTTTTGAACAACATTGCTAAAAGGCAAAAGCTCGATATCTCACGCCAGCCGTATGGTTTTCCTTTAAAATTAGTTCGGATATCGGTTAACGTGGTACGTTCATTCATTGTTTTTCGACGATTTATATAATTGAGGATTTCTTGTTCTGCCAAAGAGATTGTGGATTCGTCCCCACCGAATATATTAGGAACATTGGGGCTGTTAAGAATCTTAGCCAGTTGTACATCATCCAAAGTGGCTACTCCCAAAAGATTTAGTTTGGGATAAGCCACTTTAATCAAATCTTGAAATGATTCGATAATACGGGTGCGTGCATCAGAGGAAGAGGAACTCATATTTTCAGCTCCATTGATAAATATTTGCGCACGAGCGACTAGTTCATTAACGGCCGTTTGGGTATTTTTATTTCGCTGACTATTGATGGTTCCCTTTTCCCTTAAAATACGACCAAAAGAATCGGAATTGGCACTTGTGTTATTTTGACGAATGTATTTATCTGTTTTGATATACATCCGGACCTCGCTGATGAACCGTTTGTCTTCAGGAAGGCGTACCATCATCAGTGTTTGATCTGAAAGTGTCTTTGCCGAAAAATGGGAAATATGTGTATACTCTTGGTATTCGGTAGTAATAAATGAGATTTGCAACTCTTGTAATCTACCAATTACAGAACCATCGATCAATCGGGCAAATTCGAAATTCTGCTTGTTTTCTGTACATTTTATTTTGTTGTCTTTCAAAACACCATCAAAAATCACATTTCCTAAATATTTGCTAATCTCATCGTTTTCAATGCGTATATCTTTGATTTCTTCTTCAATATCTTTTTCTTCATTCGTCAGATATTCGTAGATATCGCCACGTCTTTGGATGTAGGTTTCCTCTTCCAGCAGGTTTAAAGCTTCTTCTACTTTTACCTGAAAGTCATTGACCTTTGTATTCACGTTTCCGGTCAGTAGCACTTGGATATTGTGAGTTGTCGCTTTCAACCCATCAAAGTATTTAATCAGGAATAAAGCTTTGAGGATACGAATCGCCAATGGGTTTCGCTGTTCTAATTGATTACTTGCCAAAATAATGGCATTCTGAGATTCGGAACGTAGTGTACCCACAATTCCTTGAAACATCAGGTCAAAGCTTACCAAATCACCTTCTTGAAATTTTTTGAATCCTTTCAATACTTCCTGAAAAACACCCAACATAGAACGCTCTCCGACCGAAGCATGTTTTCCTTGAAACACATTGTGCCTAGACAATGCTTTGATACATTGTTGGAATAAGTCAAATTGGTAAGGGACAAAAGGGTATTTATTGATGAAATCTTCTTTATCTTGATATTGTTTAAATTGTATACCAGCTTCGGAAAAGGAAAGAAGCGTCTTCAGATTCGCATGTTCTTGATTATACAATTTTTCGAATTCCGCTTTTCCGTTTTCATTTTTCTCCAAAAGCCGTTTTTCAATGACTTCGTCAACATTGGCAGAAGTCAATGGAATGCGATTGCTAAAGCGACCTTGAATCTTAGAAAAATCATCTTTTTGTATAGAACGGTCATCTCCGACTAAACTTTCCAAATCTTCCTGTGAGGTAACAAATACCCAACTGTTTCCCCTACATTTAGTATCTAATGACTCTGCAATAGTTTGCAGGTTGAGCATAAGTTTGGTGTTTTCTGCAATATATTGCCCCACTTCATCTACAAAGAAATTTAAACGAAATCCTTTTTCTTTTGTGGCAATATATTCTGCCACTTTTTCTGCGAAATCTTCGATAGATGACTTATGTTTATCTTCCCACGAATCCAGATAGTCCTCATATTTCCCCGGATCTGTATCGTAAATCTTTCCAAGTGCTTCAGCTATAGCTTCATTAATTAGCGGATCTACATAATCTTTGCGGGCATCAATCCAAGGTTTTCTAAATTTGCATTGAAATTCATCTTTAAAAGCTTCGTATTTTCCGTCTTTGTGCAAATATGCTTCAAATTCAGCGATATGAGGTTGGAAGCCATAAAACCCTTGATGATCAAAAAAAACTTTATAAAACACTTGTAATAAAGCATTCTGATCAGTTTTACTTGTTATTTGAGCTTGCTGATCGATATTAAACAGAATACTTTCTGATTTATAAGTCTCAATGCTTTTTTCAATATCGGCTTTTAATTTTGCATCGTCTACTATCTTGTTTGCAAACATTTGTCCTAAGGAGTCCTTTCCGCAATACTTGTTTTCAAGCACATAGCTAAGTATCTTTAATAAGTGAGACTTACCCGAACCAAAGAACCCGGAAATCCAAACGCCATTGGTGCTCCCCCCATCTTTATATGATTCAAAAAAATTTGCAATTTTACTAGCAATATCATGCGTAATTACATATTCAGAAACTTCATCATAAATGTGACTCATGTCATCTGCTTTAATGACAGTCTCTATGGATCTGTCATACGGCTTTTCAAAATAAGAAGAAAGTGCTGTCATTATCTATGGATGTTATTGTGTTTTAAATTGATTTTATGCTCAAATATATTGAATGCTCGATAATAATTGTCATCTTTTAAATCTCCAAATAAATTCAATGCTTTTCCGTTGTATTCTCCGGGAAAAAACATTAAAGTTGGAATATCTGTAACGGATGATTGGAGATTATTTAAAATGTTGTGTGAACGAATAAATGGGTATACAGCTCCAACTCCTTTTATCATTAATATTTGAGGTTTGGAATCCTTCATTTTCTGTTTAATTAGTGGAATAAACCGTTCATGCAGGTTCAGAGTGGACTGTAGTGCTTTTTTGAATTTCTCTTTTGTTTTCTTTTTTTCCACTTGAAATATTTTATCAAGTCCTATATTATTTTCCAGTATTTCCACAGAGAGTTCAAATAAATCTAATAAAAGAACAGAGATTCCTTGATGTTTTAGCTTTTGTACGAGATTTTCTAACTCTTCGATGGCATAATTCTGCAATTGTATATCATACGGAGCAATCCAAAATGGAACTTCTCCATTCAGGCCTTCCATCCTTAAGAACTCTTTTGTTTGAGTAATTTCAAAAATCATTTTGAAATTTTCTATTATTTTCGCCTGTCCTGATATCATAAATTTAATAAGTATTTTTTATCATGGTCTGACAATAAGCATTGTATAGTATAATCCAAAAATGGAATTTGAATTTTTTTTGAATGTATATTGTCGATTAAGCCCGCTTGTTCCATTATTTTAAATATTACTTGCTGTATTTTTTTTTGTGTACTATCACTCAGATGTTCAACTTCCGGATATAGTAATGATTTGTTATACATGAAACCAGTCAAATCTTTAGAATCCAATTGATGGTCAAATACTAATAATTTATCCCAAATGATTTCTTCTATAAATTCCCGCAAAATACGATACGATCGGATACAAGCCAGAAAAGAAATCAATTTCTGATTTTCAGTGGTTGTTTCCACTAAATATTCGATCTCTTTTTTCGATAACCGCTTTAACCGAAGTACTAACTCGGAAAATTCTCTTTTCCGAGTAGTATCTCGATCTCTATTTACCTCATTACTAGATGTTTTTGCATAATCAAAATCGGCATCAACTATCTTTTGGGCTAATACCACAAATTCCTTCAGCATTAACGACGCTCCTGTAAAAGAAAAACGATATTCCTGCATATTAATCTATCTTCCTTTTTATTACAAGTAATTCATCAATGCTTACTTGTAAAATTGTTGCGATTTCATTCAAAACTTCCAGGCTTGGCTGCTGCCGGTTACAAGCATAAGCGTTTATGGAGCTAAAGCTCTTGCCGAGCTTTTTTGCCAACCATGTCTGCTTAATTCCTTTTTCATCAAGCACTTCCTTTATTCTATTTAGTTCCATCGGAGTGTTTTTTTCTGTGAAACATATAAATTGCGTGCACAAATATAGTGAAAAATATGCTATAAAAACAAAGCAAGGGTAAATATCCTTGCTTTATTTAATCTCTCTTTCAGGCTGTTACTTGTTTTTCTTCAATTTTCAATCTCATGTAGCACTCTTTATTATTCGTTTATCACCAATGACCACTATAACCGTTCTCGATAAAAGCTATATTCTATTATTTTCTCTTGAGGGTCTTGAGGTTCATCTTGGGGTTCACTTGTTGTTTTTATGGGATAAAATTCTTTTGAACTCTTAAAAACTGCCATTTCTTTATATATAGTAATCGGAGAAAGCTATTTGTTTTGTTTCAAGTTTTCCGCCTCTCGTTTTAGTCGTTCTGCCTCTTGTTCTTTCAACTTTGCCTTTTCCAATCGCTTTGCTTCTTCTAATACAGCTTTCTCATACTGCTCTACTTGTTTTCGGATAACTCTTACACTATCTCGCTCGTAATCGAAGATATTTTCTAAATGACCTATTTCATCTGGCGTTGCCGTTCCTCGCATCTTCACATAACGATATTTGAGGTCATTATCTTTGTGGGAGGCAATTTCCTCTCGCTGATAATATATCGCAAACATACAAACAATCAAAGCTATACCCATGCCGATTACGCTAAAGAAGATTTTATTCGAAGCTATACTGAATGTATGATGATATTCAGTCTTTACTGGCTTGCGGACTTCTTCAATTGTTTCCTGTAGCTTATCTGTCAATTCATTTATGACGGATAAGTCCGGTAGTTCTATTTCCGGTTGAATAACTGCAGGTGCATTATTGTTCCCTTTTTTGATAAGCCCTTTGATTTCTTCAAAAAGCGTGTACACTTCGTTAATTTCGATAGTCTTCATACTATTATTATTTAATTTATTAATAATCTTACATTTGTCGGCCGAACTTTCGTTTCGGCTTCTTTTTCAATCGTTGCTGGCGAAGATATTCAGCTTCATTCTCATCATATCCGCTTCCGGGCTGAATATCGAACAACCCACCTAAGGCAGAACCTACTGATCCTATTGTTGAAGCAACAGAATTACCCATTGAGTGGGATTCTGTTTGACTTTGGCTTGCTGACTGGCTACGTGCATTTTGCTCTAACTGATAGTCTATCTTTGAATAGCTAAACATTGTATCAACTTTAGATCCATTGAATAAATAACCATTCTTTTCAAACCGGACTCCCTGAATTTCATCAGAATTCCCTTTGGTTTTGAATTCGGTTTTTATTCCTGCTTTTTGCAGTTCTGAGGTTAATTGCTTCCAGTTCTTGCATTTTGGCACCAATGCTTTGAGAGAATTGTATATCTCGTATTTAGTTTTATCCGGTTCTTTCAAGCGGTGCTCTTTAACATTCTCTTTGCCAGTGGCGAAGTACAAGCCATATTTCTCAGTCAGTTCCTTGCAGATTTTTTCGCTTCTGAATCGGTCGTTGCTATCGGTGATTGTCTTTCCACTATTATCCACACAGTTATAAACCAAGTGGATATGTGGGTGCTCTTTGTCGAAGTGCCTTGCAATGATATATTGTGTGTTCGCTATACCCATTTGTTTCATATAGTCGTGAGCAATCTGTCCCATCAGCTGGTTGGATAGTTTAGCTTTATCCTGTGCTGAAAAATCCAACGAGATATGACAAACCGGTTTTGACACACGGCTGTTCAGACTTGCTTGTGTTATAAAACTCTGGGTAATGGAAGCCTTGCTCTTTACACGAAGTCCATCAAAATCGACAATTTCTGTATTCTTCTGCTTGTCAAGAATGTAATTGACTAC
>CAYZUC010000050.1:0-1330 GCA_964481705.1 uncultured Lachnospiraceae bacterium | reverse complement strand
AATGCTTTACCCTTTACGATCTTTGCCATCATCTTCAATCATTTCTATTACGTTATCAATCTTATCCGCCAGATAGAGGTATTCGCTTCTCGCATTGATATATCCTTCGGCATTTGCTCTTCGGGCAATCTGATTCAGGTTGTTTCCCATGCCGGATAGCTTTCGAATATAATCGTTCAGTTCAGGCGTTAGCCGTGGACAAATTTTGCTCCCGGCGATACACTGACGAACAAAATCGCTTCGGCTGATTCCTGCCGACTTGGCTTTCGTCTTTAGCGAAAAGTACTCGCGAGAATCCATTTTAACGCTGACCATATAGGTGCGTTTTTCTCCTAATTCTTTGGTGGGGCGACCACCCATTTTTATTTCTTTCATACGAACATTTTTATTGAAAATTTCCATTTTAGACCAGCGGGATAATCCTCCCATTTGGGGGAGCAAGTGGGTTTTGGTATGACCAAAACATAAACTTGCTCCGCTAAAAATCGCAGATTTTCCATTAGAGTCTAAATCCGGTCTTCTTACGAGGATTTTCCTTATTTCTGAAAGAATTGTCAACCACTAAATCAAATTCTTTCATTAGTATTTTCAAAGCCGGATTCCGTTTAATCATGTCTTGCAATATTGCCGTAGGCTGCTTCGCCTCAAGTAGAAAATCGGCGATGTCGTACCCTTCTTTTCGTTGTTCAGGAGTTGCTCGTTTTTCCAAAAAATCGAAAATCTCTACCTTAATATTTAGACTCTTCATTTTGTCGGCTTTCACTTGCCAATCTTCCCATACTCCCAAATCTGGAAATAAGATTGTCTTTCTGCCTTTAAGAACTTGCAGGTTCTCATCGTTAAAGCAACCATGCTTTCCTCCGGTAGCGATCCATAGAAACTGGGGCATATAGAAAGAAGAGATTAAAGCGGTCTTTTCACTTTCTACAATCGCTACCGGTTGATCGGATTTGCTGGCGAGTAAGTGCTCGCCGAAAAAGCATTGTTTCAGATTGAAATCTTTCTGCTTTAGTAGTGAGTGTGCCCATGTAATGTGGTTGTATGGATGCTTGACTCGCTTTCCACTCTCGGGCTCATATAGCATAACCTTTCCAGTGCGAACTCTTCCGGCAATATCTATTTGCCAGAAGACTGTTGCTCCATCCCAATGCTTGGCAGAACCGACCTTATATTTAGTCATCAATTTTGTAGCTTCATCTTCTCCTAACTGAGAAGATAGATATTGGAATAGCTTGTTTTGGTGATAATGACCAAGCGACGATGCGACCAAGCTGCTATCTATATAGCTTGGTTCTTTTTCTTTCACGGGAGAGTAGTTTCTTGATACTGT
>CAYZUC010000049.1:0-20504 GCA_964481705.1 uncultured Lachnospiraceae bacterium | reverse complement strand
CGTCTCCGCCTTAACCTCATCCACGATATCGAATTGATCCGTGATTTGAGTATCTCCTTTAAAAATAATTCCATTCTCGTCAGTGGTAAAGTCTCCACTGTCCAAACAATTGTATGCCGATCTGGCCGCTACCGCCACCCCGCGAAGACCTTTGATGGTCTCAGCTTTCATTCCATTCCCCAAAACCAAAACTGAGGTGGTAAGCAACACAATGGCCATAATTACCATCGGTCCTATCGCAATCGCTAACAATCTCTTGACCAGCGTAAAACCTTTCCCCTTCAATTGCGCATTTCCTTTTGTATTTTCCATAAGCTTCAGCTCCTTATCCTATGATATAACCCCTTTTAGTTATATGTTAAGTTATTATATCATGTTGCACGAAAAGTCGCAATATTATCTTTTATTTGTTTTATTATCTGGATATTTACGAATTATACCAAATATTTACTTCTTTTTCCTCCCAAGTGTGTAAAATAACATGCTTATCATCGCTCTCCACCATGTATTGTGGTAACAATGGTACTTTTCCTAAGCCGTGAGGTGCATTTAAGATATACTGTGGAATCGCCAAGCCTGATGTATGACCCCTCAAATACTTTATAATCTCGAGACCTTCTTCGACCGTAATCTGGAAATGTGCCGTGCCGACCACCTGCTTTGGATGAAAAATATAGTAGGGACGTACACGTGCTCTCAAGAGATTCTCATTTAACATCTGAACGATGAATCTGTCATTATTAATACCCTTCAAAAATACCATTTGATTGCCAAGAGGAATCCCTGCATCTGCCAGTCTCTCACACGCTGAGATGGAATCCCGGGTCAGTTCTCTCGGGTGATTGAACTGAGTATTCACATAAAGAGGATGATACTTACGAAGCATATTGACAAGCTCCTCCGTAATCCGTTGTGGCATGGTAACCGGTACTCTGGTACCCAAACGCAGGATTTCCACATGCGGAATCTCACGAAGCTTCGATAAAACATACTCTAATGTCTCATCGGACAAAAGTAATGCATCACCACCAGTAATCAACACATCACGAATTTCTTCATTTTCTCTTACGTATTGAATGGCTTCATCCAATTCCTCTCGGGACTTTGTATGATCACATTCTCCAATCAGCCTTCTCCTCTGACAATGTCTGCAGAACATTGCACATGCACTGGTGACATTGATAATCAAGCGGTTCGGATAACGTCTCGTAATGCAGGCAGCCGGATTGGTGTGCTCTTCATCCATGGGATCGGTTTCTCCATGCTGGTCGTTCTCATAATCTGTCGGAATAGCCATTTGATTAATTGCGTAATCACGATTTTCCCAATCCATAAGAGAAAGATAATAAGGAGTAGTTGCCCAACGATATGTTTTCGATACCTCATCTATAATTGTCTTTTCCTTATCATCTAAATTCATAAAATGAGATAATGTCTCACTGTCATGGATCCGGTTCATCACCTGCCATTGCCAGTTATTCCATTCCTCATCTGTTGCACCGAAATATTCCAAAATCTTTCTTTTTTGCATTTTTGCCTTTTCAGCCAGCTCCGGCGAAGTAGCAAGAGGATACTCCTTTCGGAAATTCTGAAAGTCTTCAATTGCCATTTTCAGTTCTTTGGCTCTGACTAAAGAAGTAGTTCTCTTTTCATCCATTTTCATTCTTTTTCCCCTTTACTCTAATCCGAGTTCGGTCAGACGTTTTTGATAAAGCTTTGTTCCTTCTGCCTTATCTGCTTCATATCTTATCACTTTATCCTTCCAGATATTGTCGAAATTCGAATCTTGTCTATGATCCGGAAGGTCATAATTCTCTGTCAGATACCCGCCAAGATAATTACAGAAATTCTCTGCACCGGCACAATTCAAATGGCTTCCATCATCCACATAATGAATCCTAAGATTGTTGCCCATCTCCTCTTTATGCCAATCAAAGTTCTCATAGTGGATTCCATTTCTGTCAGCATACTCCGTCAACATATCATCATACTCATCGTACCAGTTATTGATGTACGTCGGGGTTTTCATCAATAATAGAGAAACATTCTTCTCCTTACATAGGGCTGTAATCTTATCCAGATACTCCCACGCCTTATCAGGAAATGCATAACTGTCCTTTTCTTCTTTATCATAGACCGTCTGCTCATCCGGTACATCAAATTGTAAGATTTGTCCTTGGTAAGTAACCGTCGGTATCCTGAACGCATAGATAAAATCCTCGGAGCTCAGTTCTTTCCATCTCGAATGAAAGCGGAATACCGGAAACAGATAGGTAATCGGTTCTTCGCCCTCCCACATGGATGCTTTTATACAGTCATACTTTTCTTTTGACAACCGCATCCCATCAATCGTCTTTCGATTACCAGGCTCTTCCACAAATTCAGCTCCATACTTCATAAAGCTCATATCTACCATAACTACCTTGGGATGCTTCGTCTTTAGAGCATCCTTTAACAGATAATAGCTCTGCCATAACGTCTGGGATGCATTCGAGCGAACATAAGATGCAAACCCATATTGCTCATACATATAATCCGGTGATACTCCATTATAGACCGTGCTGGAACCAAGTGCTATTACATCAAGGTCGGTTTTCTCCTGATAAAATTCCGCTGTCACCCTTCCATCCTGATTGTCTGACACATACTTAGGAATAAAGATCCGGTTAACAAGCAGGACCACCGTTACGATAAACAAAATTCTTATGCAATTAATGATAATCCTTCTTACTTTCACGAAATGACCTCACATTTCTACTATATCCTGCAGCCATTCGAAACTGCTTCCAATGAATCGAAATACTAAAATTGAAGATAAATGAAATCCCTTGCATTATAGCCCATTCCATAAGAGCCATAAATCACTACTGTTAAAACAAGCACGGTCAGAAATGCCCAACGTATCGGCAGTTTCTGTCTTGCGATCCGTTCATAGATACTCTCTTTTCTTTGTAACAGGCTCACGGCCAGCAGAATCAGACAGCCTGCAATTGCTACCTTAAATTCTGCGAATGGCAGTCCAAGCTGTTCGACTACTGCAAGATCGAAACCAAACGGAGCCCGAAACACACCACGAATCAAGGATAAGGCCTCTCTGACGCCTCCGGTAGCAATATCAAACGTTCTTAAGAACGACATAATCCAAAAGGTACGAAATACCTGCCAGGTACGTTGAAAAAGACCCCCCTTTTTTATATGTAATACGTGATTCATTTTCTCATAGACCGGCTCCATCTCCGTACTGAATGCAAGAATCGCAAAATTCAGCAATCCCCATATAATGTATCTCCATTCTGCTCCATGCCATAAACCGGTAGTAAACCATACAAGAAACATTGCCGTATAAATAGGAACTTTCTTACCTAGAGAATCATTGATATGTGTACGAATCCATTTCCCCAGGTTTGTAGTCCATTTTGCGACCGACAAAGGATAGAAAATGTAATCTTTGAACCACGTTCCTAATGTAATGTGCCACCTTCGCCAATACTCCGATACGGACTTCGAAAAGAATGGACGCAAAAAGTTCTGCGTTACCTCAACCCCAAACATCCTGGATACACCAATGGTAATATCAATCCCCCCGGAGAAATCTCCATAGATTTCCATAGAGTAAAAGAAAATCGCAAGAAGTATGTAGGAACCTCCTAAAGAATCGTGTGTTTTTACCGTCTCCTGTACAAAGGAAGCCACACGATCTGCTATAATCAATTTTTTAAACAATCCCCACATGACCAAATAGAATCCGTGAACCAAATGATCAAAGGAAAAATCATGACCCTCAAATAAGGTCTTGGATAAATCATCAAAACGGCTAATCGGTCCCTGAATAATCTGAGGAAAATATGTAACAAATAAAGCAAATCTTCCAATCCTCTTTTCCGCCTCATACTTACCATAATATAGATCAATCAAATAACCCATAGATTGAAACGTATAAAAAGAAATGCCCAGAGGAAGTACCAGATTCAAGAACGTAAAGGGATACGTAGTCGGCGCAACAAGCTGACGTAGCTTCTCACCATTTAATATCATAAAATTAGCATATTTCAAAAATCCAAGGATTCCAAAATTAAGCAGAAGACAAATAACCAGATATCTCTTCTGCTTTCCCTTTATTTTTGATTTATATGCTTTCTTTTCTTCTTTACTTAAAGTTTCTTTATTCTGTTTGATATAGGATTTGCAAGTAACAGTCAGCCCTGAAATCGCTCTTCCAAAGAAATACGTTGAAAATATAGTAACAATAATGTAAATCACATACTGACGGCAGGCCAGAGCATAAAATACCATACTGGCTGTCAATAACACATACATTCTAAGTTTCTTTGGTACAATATAATAGAGTAACAGGCATAAAACCATAAATGCTGCAAAACCATAGGATACAAAAGACACCGTATTCTACTCCTCTTCCAGCTTAGTTACCAGTTCCAGAATCTTCTTTGCAGAATTAAAGTTCTCCGGTACCATATGCTCTGCTCCAATTTCCACATCAAATTCATCCATCAACTCACCTACTAAAGTAACGATATCAAACGAATCCAGAATTCTGTTATCAATCAGTCCTTCCGCCGTCTCGAAGTCTACCTCCGGATGTAATCCCTTTAAAATCTTAATAATTGCGTCCATCTTTTTCTCCTGTCTGTATCTTATATTTTCTTCGAATCCACTAAAGATTCAGGTATAATTCCTTTAACCTCATGCGGTCTGCTTTTCCGCTTTGTGTTAAGGGCATATTGTCAATTTTCTTCATAACATTTGGTATCATATACCTTGGGAGCTTATCTTTCAACCCCAAAGTAACCATATCGTCGGATAACTGTTCCGAAACATAAACTAAAATGATTCTACTCTTCACCGGTTCAAACAGACAGCATGCTGATTTTATTCCCTCCAGCGCATTGACGGCCGCCTCAATTTCACCAAGCTCGATTCGGTGACCCATATGCTTGATCTGAAAATCCTTCCGTGATGCAAACACCAACTCACCAAATTCATTATAAGAAGCAAGGTCTCCTGTTCGATAAATCAGTTCCGGATACTCGTTATTTAGAGGATTTTGTACAAACACTTCCTGTGTTCTCTTTACATCATGATAGTAACCATGCGCCAGACAAGTACCCTTAACGCATATCTCTCCAATTTTGTGTATCTCGTCTTTTGCTATCAGGCGATTTTCATCATCCAAAAGGAAAACGCTGCTGTTTTTAAAGGCGTTTCCAATCGGAATCGTTTCATCATCCTGATACTCACGATTCACGATATAGTAAGTGCAAACTCCGGTGATCTCTGTTGGTCCATATATCTGGATAAATGTCGCCTCAGGGTAAAAGCTGTGCCAGTAATTATAACACTTTGTAGGCATTGCTTCCGCTCCAAATATTACCTTGCGCAGGCTTTGCGGACGTAACGTTTTAAGTGCCCGAAAGGCAGATACCATATTGAGTGCAGATGGCACCCAGCGAATGGTTGTTACCTTATGCTCTTCTAAAAATTGTAACAGTTTAAGTGGCATAGAAAAATAGGATAATGGAACGATGTACATAGTTCCTCCCATTTTTAAGGTGGAATAAATATCAATCAGGGAAGCATCAAAATAAAAGGGGGCCTGATTAGCGATTACATCATCTCTTGTAATCCCCGTTTCCGGGCAAAAATGCTCCATATAATCAATCAACGCACGGTGGGGAACTACTACTCCCTTTGGCATTCCCGTCGATCCTGAGGTATAAAGAACATAGGCCGGATCGGTATCCAGATGACAATCTCTTATCTCCTGCAGCTCTTGTTCCATGATCTTGCCTGCCACCGCATCATCATAGAGCAAAACCCTGGCATCCTGCGATACTGCAGTGACTTTTTCCAGATTCTCCTGATCCGTAATAAATGCTGCCGGCTTCAGGTTGGACAAAATCAGTTCCACCCTTTGGGCTGGCATAGCAGTATCAATCGGAATATAAAATCCACCACTGTATAGCACTCCCATAAATGCTGCAATATCCTTCGGACCCTTGTCCATATAGACAACAACCGGCGATTTGCTTACTCCTCCTTTTACCAACTCGCTTCCTATTGCTTTTGCCGCCACCTGTACCTCTTCAAAGCTAAGTGCAAGTGTCTCGTCTGCATAAGCACATTTATCCGGGCATTCTACTGCCGAATGCTCCAGATACTCCAATATGTTCGTAATCATGGTAGCTCCTATCCTTTATTCTTCAAAAGTAACGGTAACGTAATAAGCAACGCCATCCGGTCGAACTTCCTTTACAATTCCCTTTTTATTTTTTAATGCCTGCGTCTTCTTGTAATTACCTGACATTGCTATGGCAGGAATGATGGTATAATACACTACAAGTCCTCCCTGAAGCTTGGATTCTTCTACCTCAACCTCCGCCCCCGGAACTATATGCTCATAATGAATTTCCATCTTGAATTCCATATCTCTTGCCATTGTTACTCGAATCCTTCCATTAATGTAATCTCGAATCTGTCGCCATCTTCTATTGGAGTGGTGTCTGCCCCGGTCATGACACTCTCACCGTCTTTTGTAATGCACCACCATTGCTCCTTAGAATCATCTGCCTTTACACCATCAACCGTATCGATATACAGCCCATACTGTCCGGATGTTCCCTGCGCCAGGTTCTCATCTGCAAAAACCTCGCCCAAATACTGTCGACTCGTCTGATAGGAAAAATCCTTTTTTGTCCCATCCAGCTGAATTACCGAAACAGTAATGCTTTTATTTCCGTTATTCTCACCCGGTGTGATTGTCCGAAGATATAAAAAACCAAGTGTCAAAACAATTAGGATCAGTGCTGCTATACAAGCAATGACACCTCCCTTTTTCCTCTCAAACTTCAATGCTTCTTTCCTCCCTAGCGTAAATCCTCTTGTGTTCCATCTTTTTATGTTCGATATTCTTGAACAGATTCTTCTTTGTCAATTGCATGAGAAGTCGAACTGTCTCATTAATCGCTTTTTTTGTATCTTCATCCATATTCTTCCATGATTTCAAAACCAATGCCGCTTTTTTTAATCGTGCTTCTGAAAAGTCCCCCAATGTCTTACTGTCCGTAACTTCAATCAGTTCAAAAAGTCCATCCACAAACATCTCCATCTGGCAACGATCCATCGCAGCTACCCATTCCCGAAGCGTCTGGTCAATAAACCGGCTGTCCTTGCTTACATTCTCCATCTTTACAAAGTGATCTCCTCGAACCTGCCAGCTAAAAGGATCATGTTGAAAAATCCCGGTCTGTGTACTGTCTACAATCTCATACTTCTCTGAATGCTCTAAAAGCATGCCTACTATAGAAGACTTGGGCACAATGGTACATATTCTGTCTTCCATATTGGAATATGATAAGCTTTCTGCTGTGCTCGCCGGGAAACCCGGTCCGTCATTGCTGTAAACATTTAAGATTCTCTTTTGAATCCTCTCATCGGAAAACAAGGCACTAAATACAGCAAGATTGCCTCCCTTACTATGTCCCCCAACACGAATGAGCTGTGGATAGTAATCCGCCGCCTCTGCCAAATAGTTTGCTGCGGATTTTTGAGAAGGAATTGTGGACAGGAAGCTCATGTTAAAGTCCTCTTTCCAGCCAATTAAGGTACTATCCGTTCCACGAAATGCAATAAATATCGTATTATCCGGCATCAGAATCGTCATAGCCGCAAATTGCTTCTCCGTTTCCGGATCTATCTGGTTCCTATAACCGGTGAGCCTCATATCACGATATCTTCTAATAACGGTCATCTTCTTTAAGAGTTCAAAGGTATCTTTCGAAATCAAGGGACCAATATTGGATCTGGATTCGTAATCATCCGCTGACAGATACCTTTCAGCAGCATCAATCAACGATACCTCATCCCCAAAATCACCGGGTATAATATCTCGAAATTCTATGTAAGAAAGCTGACTCAAAACCAAATTATCAACCTCATTAAATGGGGATACCTCCAGCGTTAAATCCCCTCTCCAGTCGAGATAATCCATGATATTTGCCATAAGAACCCCTCCATTCTTCGAGCCTTAACGGACTCGAGCAAGTACCTGCATAAAACCGGCAACGATATTTAAAATACATGCAATCAGAAAAACACAGGTTACAATCATGGAATATTTTTCGTGATCGTTTTCCTTCTTCCTTTTTACATAGAACATTCTGGCACACACGAACATGACGATTGCCAGGGTAAATGGTGCTAACCCGGGAACAACCTTGCCCCAGAACATATAACCTGCAGAAGATATCAACGTAATGACGCCTGCAAGAACTCCGACTGCTAAAAATATCTTATCCTTCATATTATTTCTCCATTCCCCATCTTATGTATGTATATTACATTCTATCTGTAAATCTACATACGTGTTTAAATTATATCATAAAACATGCAAAAAAACACCACTCGATTTACGAATGGTGTTTTATCTAATCCTACTATTTAACTTCTACTGACCAACCAGCAGGTCCTTCAATCTTACCAAGCTGAATACCCGTAACTGTGTCATAAAGCTTCTGACTAATTTCGCCGATTCCACCATCACCAATCTGGAATACCTTATCCTCATAACGCAAATGACCAACCGGTGAGATAACTGCTGCTGTACCGGAACCCCATACCTCCTCAAGTGTGCCATTATCAGCCGCTTCTACCAGCTCATCCACGGTAATTCTTCTCTCTTCTACCGGAAGTCCCCAGGACTTACATAACTCAATGCAGGAATTTCTGGTAATACCAGGAAGAATACTTCCGTTTAGCATAGGGGTTACTACAGTACCTTTTATCTTAAAGAAGATATTCATAGCTCCGACTTCTTCAATATACTTACGTTCAACACCATCCAGCCATAAAACCTGTGAGTAGCCGGCATCATGGGCTTTCACCTGTGCTGCCATGGACGCTACATAGTTTCCGCCGGTCTTTGCTTCACCAATTCCTCCTCGTACCGCACGAACATAATTGTCCTCAATCCAGATCTTAACCGGATTTAAACCTTCCGGATAATATGCTCCTACCGGTGAAAGAATGATGCAGAAAATGTATTTGTGGGAAGGTCTGACTCCCAGGAATGGATCCGTCGCAATTACAAATGGACGAATATAAAGTGATGTACCTTCCTTCGTAGGAATCCATCTTTCTTCCATCTTGATTAAGTCATTCAGTGCCTGAAGGAAATCTTCCTTATTCAGCTCCGGAATGCAGAGACGACGATTGGAATTATTTGCTCTTTCCAGATTCTTGTCCGGGCGGAATAAAAGAGTTCTTCCATCTGCTGCTTTATACGCCTTTAAGCCTTCAAACATCTCCTGTCCATAATGGAATACCATACAGGAAGGATCAAGTGAAAAAGGTCCATAGGGAACAATACGTGGGTCGATCCATCCCTTTCCTTCTTCGTAATCCATAACAAACATATGATCCGTGAAAATTGTACCAAATGTCAACGGGTTTTCCGGTCCCGGTAAAGGCTTTGGATTCTGGGTTTTTTCGATTCTGATATTCAACATTTTTTCTTCCTCCTGATTTTTTATCCGACTCAAATTTCCTTTTATTATAAACCTTTGATTCTTCATGTCAAGGGAGGGAGATTTTTAAATAGTATTTTCTGATATTTTGTGTTAAAATGGTATGAGACAGAGAGGAAGATAATTATGGTAAAATCAATATTTAATTTTTTATTATCAATTATCCGTAAAGACATGACCGACGAGGGGGAATCAAATGATATGACTGTTCTCCTCCGTTATCTTATGCTCTCTTTTGGTGGGTATTATCTCTACCTTACTCTGATATTTAAAAATTCCGAGCTGGCTGATGCATCCATTTTTCCCATGGTCATGACAATCGTTGTTGTTCTTCTTTTTTGTATGACCTATATTGTATCTGGAAAATGGGCATATGTACCGTTTCTGGCATGTATGGTCTTCAGTTCTACTTTCTTTACTTATATTCTGGGTTGGCAATACGGTTTTTCATTACTCTTCCTCATTGGAGTTCCTCTTTTCTATTACAATGCGAATACAGAGATTATTGTCAAGAATCTCTGTGCTTTCTTTTATACCATAGCCGTTCTTGCATTTACTATATACTGCCTGCACTATCGACCAATGACAGTGATCAAGATTCTTCCGATTCATTTGATGTATAGTATCAATACCGTATTATTTATGTTTTCTTTATCCCTGATTTCTTATTTTTATTGTCAAAAGTATATTCAGGCAGAGCACAAGCTTTACCAGTATAATAAGAAATTAAAGCAAATGGCTTCCCGTGATCCACTGACTGGATTGATGAACCGTCGCTGTATGACAGAGACATTGAACGAGCTTATTATCCAATATAATCGTGATGGCAAGGATCTTTCCGTTGCTATCGGTGATATTGATCACTTTAAGCTCTTTAATGATACCTACGGACATGATTGTGGTGATTATGTACTTAAGACCCTATCCGATATCTTTTTAAAATTCATGGATGGAAAAGGTGAGGTATGTCGCTGGGGTGGTGAGGAATTTTTATTTGTTTTCACCACGGACAATGCAGATAATGTATTTGTACAGCTTAATGACTTGCGGCATATGGTTAAGCATACAACCTTGACGTTTCAAGATAAGAATATTTCCGTTACCATGACATTTGGTCTCGAAGAATTCAGTTCTCATACCGGCATAGAAGGCACCATCAAAAAAGCGGATGAAAAGCTCTACCTTGGAAAAGAAAGCGGACGTGATAAAGTAGTATATTAAAGGAGGAATGCATGAAGACATTCCTCCTTATTTACATTCTTCTTTTCTATTGTTTTCTGCGATATTTCAAAAAGCGGTACTCCAAGTCAAAATAAGTATTTTCCTCACTATCTGCAACCAGCTCCCACGTCGGATCCTCATCCAGATTAGGGAAGAAAGAATCGGCCTCGAAAGTGTGGTCAATTTTTGTCACCTGTGCTTCCGAGCAAAAGGGAACAAAATCGCGATAAACACTCTCTCCTCCAATGATGTAGATGTCATCCGTATCATACTGTTTGATTTCTTCAAACAGTTCCTCCTTGGAATGAACTACTACAGCGTCTTTCACTTTATAGTTCTTGTCTCTCGAAAGAATAATATTGATTCGATTCTTCAATGGCAGACCGCTTGGAAATGTAGCAAGCGTTTTCCTTCCAAGTACTACCACCTTTCCGGTGGTTTCCTTCCGAAAAGCCTTTTGATCATTCGGAATACTTACCAGAAGCTCTCCTTTATTACCGATAGCCCAATGATTATCTACTGCCACAATTGCCTTCATTTTGATTCTCCATTCTATCACTCATTCTCTTTCAGTCTAAATGTTTTGACCAGTTACCGATCCCATTTATCGCAAAGGGAATTAATCTGATCTGCAAACTTCGCAATATCCTTATTCGCACAGCCTTCGTTTTTCTGAATAACGGCCATAATTCTCTGACCTGCTGCTACCAGTCTTGCAAAGACATCAGATACCTTCTTGGTCTTCTTTGCCGTAATTCTGGTAGGCGTTGAAGCATAGATATAACGATTCTCTACCAAGTCATATTCGCTGCCACTATAAGGCGCTGTGGAATCCAGACCCAAATCATCATGCAGTAATTGAGCAAAGGAATCACACACAGAATCCTCACCATGTACAACAAATACCTTCTCCGGCTTCTTATGAAAACCACCAATAAAATGCAGCAGTCCATTTTTATCTGCATGACCACTCATACCTGCAAGCTGCATGATTTTGGCTCTTACATCAACGGTTTCACCAAAAAGACGAACCTCATCTGCTCCCTCTACCAAATGTCGTCCAAGTGTACCAATCGCCTGATATCCGACAAATAAAATCGTACATTCTGGTCTCCACAGGTTATGTTTCAGATGATGGCGGATACGACCGGCCTCACACATACCGGAAGCAGAGATAATAACCTTTACTTCAGAATCAAAATTGATTGCTTTTGATTCTTCACTTGTAATAGACAGATTAAGTCCCGGAAACGAAATGGGATTAATACCTTTATTTACCAGCTGCAATGCTTCTTCATCATAACAGTTATAGACATTTTTATTAAAAATACCGGTGGCCTCTACGGCTAATGGACTGTCCACATATACTTGAAAATTCGGGTGTTCGGTAATCAGCTTATCCTCTTTTATCTTGCGTAGGAAATAGAGCATCTCCTGTGTACGTCCTACAGCAAAGGAAGGGATGACTACATTACCGCCCTTAGAAAATGTTTCGTTCAAAATCTTTGCCAATTCACCGACATAATCCACTCTCTCCGTTGTATGAAGTCTGTCTCCATAGGTCGATTCAATCACCAGATAATCTGTTTCTTCAATGGTCGAAGGGTCCTTAATCAATGGCTGATCAATATTACCAACATCTCCTGAGAATACAATCTTTTTCTCTATACCCTCTTCCGTAATCAAAACCTCAATCGCCGCAGAACCAAGTAAATGACCTACATCTGTAAATCGAACTGTGATACCGTCACAAATCGTAATCTTTGTATCATAATGACACGGTACCAACCTTTTGATAACACCATCTGCATCCTCCATAGTATAGAGTGGTTCGTACTCTGATACATTAGCTGTCCTCTTAGCCTTACGATTGCGCCATTCAGCCTCAAACATCTGTATATGTGCGCTGTCACGGAGCATAATGGAACACAAATCCGAAGTTGCATCTGTCGTAAATATCTGTCCACGAAATCCTCGTGCATACAGCAATGGCAGTAAACCGGAATGATCAATATGCGCATGGGTCAATAACACATAATCCACCATCGCCGCATCTACTGGCAAATCAGCATTTTCGAAGGTGTCCTGACCTTGCTCCATTCCATAATCCACCAGAATTGTCTTTCCACATGCTGACAGACAGTGGCAGCTTCCTGTTACTTCATGGTCAGCTCCTATAAACGTTACTTTCATAAGCCGTACCCCCTTGATGTATTTGACTTTATTTTACCACCAGCAGAGGGAGATTACAAAGTTTTTATGCACTTCTGATAGGTCGAGCGGAAAAACAAAACAGATAACGTCAAGGATGCGATCTCCGCAATCGGGAACGCCCACCATACATTACTTACCTCGCCGGTTCCGGCCAGCAGATATGCTGCAGGTATCAGGATTACAAGTTGTCTTCCGATCGAAACATACATACTCAGCATACCTCTCGAAAAAGCCTGAAATACCGAACCCAGCGCTATGCAAAAACCAGCCATGACAAAGCTGAGACTAATCCTTCGCAACGCCGTCACTCCAATGGTTACCATCTCCGGAGATGCATTAAACATTCCAAGCAATTGGCTCGGGAATATTTGAAAAATCATCATGCCAACAAACATAACAGATACTGCATAGATGATTGCCAGTCTTAATGCCTCGTTAATTCTCTTTCTTGATCTCGCCCCATAATTATATGCTAATATAGGTATTAATCCATTGTTCAGACCAAAGACAGGCATGAAGATAAAGCTCTGAAGCTTAAAGTAAACGCCAAACACAGCGGCTGCTGTGTCAGAAAAGCTGAGCAAAATACGATTAATCAAATATGTCATGATAGAACCAATAGACATCATAATAATCGATGGCACACCTACCGAGTAAATCCTGCCAACTGTCCTTGCATGAGGACGCAATCCCTTAATGGATAAATGAACATCCGGATTTCTTTTCTGGTTAAAAGCAAATGCCATAATTGCTGCTACAAATTGACCAAATACGGTAGCCAACGCCGCTCCTGCTACTCCCATTTTGGGAAATCCAAACAATCCAAAGATTAAAATGGGATCCAAAATAATATTGATGACCGCACCTGTTCCCTGCGTAATCATGGTATAAAGTGTCCTGCCTGTGGACTGCAGCAAACGTTCAAACGTCATCTGTAAGAAAATGCCCGCACAACAACCTAGACATATCATGACATACGTAGTTCCATATTGACGAATCTGGGCATTGTCTGTCTGTGATGCAAAAAAGGGTGCAGCACCGAAAAAACCAATCGCCATAAAGACAAGAATGGAAATCAATATAAGAAAGATTCCATTATTAGCCGCATCATCTGCTTCCTTCTGCTTCTTTTCTCCCAAAGCTTTGGAAAGCATTGCATTAATTCCGACTCCCGTACCACTTCCAACAGCAATCATCAGATTCTGAAGTGGAAATGCCAGTGACACTGCCGTCAAAGCATTCTCGCTGATTCTAGACACAAAGATGCTGTCCACTACATTATACATTGCCTGTACTACCATGGAAATCATCATCGGAAGTGACATGCTTAACAGCAGCCGATTAACCGGTTGTATTCCCATTTTATTTTCACGAGCCTGACCTTCAGGTACGTTTTTCTTTTGTGTTTCTATCTCCTGTGTTTGATTCTTTTCCATTGTAACTCCTATCTGTCTTCTATCACCAGCAACAAAATGGCACTGCTCATCGTCAATTTGACGATCACAATGCCATTGCCTTTTCTATTATAGGGAGTTCTTATTTTCATGTCAAGTTGTATTATTTTGTACCATGCTTAAGTATGTTCACTACTCCACTAAATGCACCGAATAAAAGTCCTACTATAGGGAATAAGATCCAGGAAATACCCCATCCGTCATAAACAAATCCCCAGATCAAAAATACCACTACGGTAATTGGCCAAACAACAGCCGCTACTGCACTTACAAGTTTATCATCCTCCTTGTGATCACTGGAGTATTCACCAACCTGCAGCAGAGTCGAGTAAGCCTCTTTCAGACTTCCAAAATATATAAAGATAAATACTGCTACGCCTACAAAGCTTATGAGGAAGCATACTCCCAATGTTGACAGCGTATCACCCCATATACCCATTTCCTCGAAAATAGATGTAACAAGAACCGGTATAACACCAATAATAATCATGGTTACACCAATAACGACAGAAAGTGTATAGGTTGGACGATAGGAATCCATAAGACCGTTTAACTCAGTTGCCAAATCTGTTCGAATGGAAAACTTTTTCTTCAGGTAGTCATATTTTTCTTCCATGCTTCCGGAATAAATGAAGAGCGCAACTGCAATCGCAACACAAATCAACAGAATACATACTCCAATCACACCTCCACCTTCTGCAATCATACCTTCCCCAAATCTGGCTTCCAGACTTCCACTAACAAATAACATAATTGATACACCAAAGAGAATCAGCATGACACCAAGTCCAACTCTTCTTCCGTTATTTTTCTTTAGTGCGATGTAATCCAGTGCTTCCTTGCGCTCAACTACACGGATATTTTCCGTATCCACGGTTGAAGCGCTCTCATTCAATCCCATTTCCTGCTTTAACTCATCAATATTACCGAACTCGGAAATAACGATTCCAACCGCTTCATTCTCAGATTTTCCTTGTGCTTTTAGTTCATTGTATTTGTCCGTCATATGTCCCAAAAGCTCATCTTTCATATTCAGTACTTCACTTGTCTTAGGCAATGCCTGAAACATGTTTTCCAAATACATTCTAATTGTTTCCATCTTCTTCACTCCTCATAAACTCGTTGACAACTTCCTTTGTAAGTTTCCATTCATCACATTTCTCTCGATAATAGCATTTCCCTTTTTCTGTAATACGGTAATAGGTTCTTCGCTTTCCTTGCGTCTCATCTCCATAATAGGATTCAATATGTCCGTTTTTTTCCAGTCGGTTAAAGGCGGAATATAACGTTGTCTCTTTCATCACATATTTCTCTCTCGAACGGTCCTTAATGGATTTCGAAATCTCATAGCCGTAAGAGTCTGCCTCCTGGAGAAGAAACAAAATAATCGGATCGCTGTAACCACGAATAACATCACTACTGATTTCCATCATTCGCATCCTCCATTCTTGTTTCTTCCAAGTACTGCATCTGATGTACTCCATCAGATGTACTTCGTCAGGTGTACTACGTCTGTCGTACTACGTCTGACAAATGTATAGTAGCACGATTACTACGACAGGTCAAGTACTTTTTCGATTCTTTTTTAGTAAGAATAATAAAACGGCTTGTTGAACCTCTAATAACGATTTTTTAAACGTATAATTAACAAAGTATTCGGAATCTATTACCTCCTCCGTAACCTCCTCTCCGCGGAAGAATGGTGGACAGGGATTCAGCACCGCCCCTGCATTTGCCAATTTCATTGTTTCTAGACTCACTTGGCAGTTATTAAATTTGTCGATCAACGCAGTTGGAATAGAATCTGTACAAATAATGTCTTTGCCCTGAATTGCTTCTTCTATCTTATGATATACTTTCAGTCCAGGAATCTCATATCCCAAAGCACAGCATTGAGACAAGTCAAGAGAAAGTACTTCCGCTGCCTCTTTCCAAGAACGACCAATATTACTATTCGTTCCACAGAATAGATATTTCTTTTTTAGATAGTCTTTCCTTATCTTAGAAAGTGAATAAATATCCGACAAGACTTCACAGGGATGATTCTCACTCGTCATAGCATTCACAACCGGGGCTCTCGAATACTCTGACATTCTTTCAATAAGACCAATGTCTTGATGACGTACCACAAGTAAATCTGCCCAATTACTGAGATAACCACATACGTCACGTAAATCTTCACGTTTGTCCAGAGTCTCTGGAGCAAACAAGATGGATTGACCCCCAAGAAGAGAAATTCCTTTCTCAAAAGTTACTCTAGTACGAATACTAGTAGCCGGGAAGAAAAGCACAACTGTCTTTCCTACAAGAGGAGCACTCTGCTGCTTCGACGATAATTCGTCCGCAAGACAAAATATCTCCTTTATATCCGAGCGAGACAAATCCGTTATACGAATAAAATCTTTCATACTATTCTCCATTCTTGCTAATACACCGCAAACTTTGGGCGCAAGCACAAATTTGCCGTGTGAAAAATTCATTTTTCACACTATTCCCCTTTTCCTGCACACTACCTTTTGGAAAACACACATCCACAATAGTCTTGACGATACAGTTCATACTCTTTGGATAGCTCGATGGACCGCTTATATCCGTTCCTTTTTTTGAAATCAGATGGAAGATGACCTACTCCATACTCTACTGCCAGTTTTTCTCCAATTTCATTGATCTTCTGCGCATTTTTATGAGGGCTGATTGATAACGTTGTTGTAAAATAATCATAACCGTTAACAGAAGCCATCTTAGCCGCTTCCCGCATCCGTAATTCATAACACACAAAACACCGCTCTCCCCCTTCCGGAAGCTTCTCCATTCCTTTGACTGCATCATAAAATCTCGAGGGTTCATAATCACCCAGCTCCAACTTCACCGGGTAATGCTCCACGAGACGTGATAATTCCTTCCGGCGCTTCTCATATTCTTCTGCAGAAGAAATATTGGGATTATAAAAAAACATCGTCATATCAAAATGTGATGATAAATATTCCATAACATAGCTCGAGCATGGTGCACAACAGCTATGCATGAGAAGTTTCGGCTTGGTTTGTTTGTTTTCTAACGTCAAAAGGAGCTCAGAAAGCTCCTTTTGATAATTTCTACTCTGTAACATAACGCTCTATAAATTCTCCTAACGGAATAGGTTTTGAGTATAGGAATCCCTGTGCATAACGGCATCCAATACTGCGGAGGAACTGTGCCTGTTCTTCCGTCTCAACGCCCTCACAAATACATTGCACGTGAATACCCTCAGCCATCTCAACTATTTTCCTAAGTATCAATTTGCTTGTTTCGGAATTGGTAGTCTCACTAAAGAAACCACGATCAATTTTCAAGCAATCAAACGGTACATCCTTCAACAGATTCAAGGATGAAAAACCCGTTCCAAAATCATCGATATCCCACAAGATATCACTGGATTTCAATTCATTCATAACAGATATCATACGATCTCTGTCATCGAAAAAGACCGTCTCCGTCAATTCAAGCTCGATTGCATCCTTGGGAACCTCATACTTCTTTAAAATATATTGAACCTTTTTTACATAGTCCAGACTCATAAGAAGAACACGACTCTGATTTACAGAAATAGGTACTACCTTTTTTCCTTCACCAATTAGCTTATGTATCATCTTACAAATGCTTTCCAGCATAAAGAAATCTAATTTCTCTACAAATCCATTCTGTTCAAAAATTGGAATAAATTGATCCGGATAAACCATTGTACCATCTGCTTTCACCCAGCGTACCAAGGCCTCAGCGCCCGCCACCTCATTACGAAACAGATCAAATTTCGGCTGTAGATACACTTCAAACTCATTATGGACAAGCGCTTGCTCCATGGAAGACTCTATCTCTTCACGGATCTTGAGTTCTCTCTGCATCTGACCGGAGTAGCTGACTGTCCATATTTTCGAATCACGCGAAATGGTCCTGCGCGCTATATCAGCCTTATCAATCATAGATGAAATATCGGTATCCGCTTTCTTTACACGGTAATAACCTGCACGCAGGAAAATAGGGAAGCTTACGTCAATATTTCTGGCATACTCATTGATCCTCTGCGTAAAGCTATCCATACGAGCACTAATATCACCTAAATCAGCCATCAAAGCAACAAACTGATCGGCTGTATTACGAGCAAATACCTCCTTGGAACCAAAGGATTCCTGCCCATACTCTGCAAGCATACGGAGTATTTCATTCCCACGTTCGTGACCAAATGCCTCATTAATATATCGAAAACCGGAAATGTCATAACATACAAGCACATATGGCAGCCTTTTTTCGGATTGAATCAGCTCCATTGCCCTTTTCTTAAAGTAGTTCATATTCTTAGCACAAGTTAATTCATCCGAGTATGCGATACTCTCAATCTTCTTACCCGACTGAATAGCTGTAGTACTGATATAGACTACCAGTAATAGAACAAGCAAAAGAATAAACACACATATGAGTATCGTGCTCGTAATCTGATCCTGTACAATACCGACTACAGTATCATCGGAAACTACCGTAATCAGACTCCAGCCTGTCTGTGTATCAATCGGTACATAGACAAAATGATATAATCCCTCACGGAACGGAATCGAAATCGACCCCTCCTTTTGTTTCTCGAGGTCTGTTCTCCACTTATCAATATCCGATTTTTGATTAAAATAGATACTATCCATTTCTTCGATTGCTGAACAGAGATTCTTCACTCCAACAATTTCCGTAATCTCATTTCCCAGCTCTGCATATTTGGATACAATCCGTCCGTCTTCCTGTACAATATAGAATACTGGGTCAACCTGATAAAAATCATCAACAGAGACAAGCTCAGCATTCTCTGTTGCTGTCTCTCCAATGACATATCCAATAGTCTGCTCTTCCTTATAAACAGGGCTGATAATGAGGATACTGGAAGTATTCATATCAGCATCCATATGAGCCGCAACCACCGGTCCGTTTGAATAATCATTCTCTTCGAGCTTCATATCCTCAAGTCCATTTTCGATCATGGTCTCCTGACCGTTGCTATGAATCATTTGTCCGTTCACACCAAAATAGAATACCTGATCGAAATTCTCAGATTGTTCACACTCAGCAAGAATTCCATAAATCTCTTCATCTGGCAGTTTACTCAGCTTTTCGATTCGTCCCGCACTTTGCTTCACAAGATTGCGGTCTGTTGCAAAACGCTCAGCAATAATTTTTCCACCAACTGCACAATTTGCCTCACAAGTACCAACGATTTCTACTTTCATGGCTTGTTTAAACTTGTAAATATAGCCCAAGCAGAGAACCGCACAAATCAGAAATATTCCACCACTGAATAACAATGCTTTGCTGTAGTATTTATCACGCAATGATTTTATCATATGTTTCTCCAAGATTATGACTGTGCTTTATCACAGACATATCCATTAGTTACCGTCGCAATATCAATTAATGTAAGCTGCTCCGGATTGGCACTTTCCATACTGGTAAGAAGTGCATTAACAGTGTCAAGAGAAGTAAGACAATGAATACCAGTCTCAATTGCTGTTCTACGAATTAAGAATCCGTCTCTGCTCTTATCACGTCCTTGTGTTGGCGTGTCTACGACCAGATCGATTTTATGTCCAAGAATCAAGTCCATAACCGTCGGTGATTCCTGCGCAATTTTATTCACCTTCAATGCTTTCACACCGTTCTCACGCAATACATTGGCCGTACTTCTTGTTGCATATACCTTGTAACCAAGTGCCTCGAAACGACGACCAATACCAATCGCTTCATTTTTATCTGCATCTTTCACGGTAATGATGACCTGCTTATACTTGGGAAGCTTGATTCCAGCACCAATAAATGCCTTGTAAAGTGCTTCGTCAAATGTCTTAGCAATACCAAGACATTCCCCAGTGGATTTCATCTCCGGACCAAGGCTAATCTCAGCGCCGTAAATCTTCTCAAAGGAGAATACCGGCATCTTGATTGCGATATAATCAGCTTCCTTCTGAAGCCCTGGTTCATATCCCAGATCCCGAATTGTCTTGCCAATGATGACCTGTGTTGCAAGATCCACAATCGGAATTCCTGTCACTTTACTGATATA
>CAYZUC010000048.1:745-21432 GCA_964481705.1 uncultured Lachnospiraceae bacterium | reverse complement strand
TATAGTACAAAACTTATCACTTATTATCATATCAAAAAAACAGACCTTTTGACTATATATTTTTCGATTGATACCGTTTACCCAAAAAAAGTCCACGGAAGTACATTCCGCAGACCTGAAAAATTTCTGGATTCATAAATTCTTTACTTAACGTTGATTCCTACAATTCCAAATCCATCCGTATTATTGGCGTCCTCTTTAAATATGATGTTGGGCTTTCCTTCACCCAGTACATAACCGGCTTCTGTACTTTCCAAATGAAACAGATTATAGTCTGCAACGGCTCCGACCAAATCCTCCGGGAATAGCGTGTCGCGGTCAAGTGCCATAAACGCAGCTTCATCCTTGACTGTTTCATCAATATCACCTACACCTACATAGGTTGGATAGGTCATCATACCTGCAAGTGTTTCCTGATCCATGAACTTCACCGTCTGAATTACCAATGTTGCATATTGGAGAACCTCAGGGTCAACATTCGTCTTTAATGAGCTGTCACCAATGGTCATAGCCACTGCATCTCCTGCATCAGATGATCCGGTATAATGAACATCCACAACTGCACCTAGTAAGATTCCGTCCGCACAATTCACTTTCGTATTGTCATCTTTGCTAAAAGAATAGTAACTTCCATCCTCAGCTTGAACCATAAAGTAATTCATGGAAGCATCTACTACGATTCCGGATACATCTCCTTCCTCCGCACTTGTTGGAACTACCAAATCCTCAGCTGCTCCCTCAGTTGCTACTTCTTCTGTCGTTGTACCTTCCGGAACTTCCTCAACAACCGTGGCTTCTACACTTTCTGTTGTAGGTTGTTCCTGTTGTGCCGGACTATCCTTTTGACACCCACAGAATGTTGCCATTACACATCCGATTACCATTATCATCATTAATTTTTTCATAATCTATTCCTCACTTTCTCCTCATTGCTGATCCGGCTTAAAACCTTCCTCCGGTTGATGCTGCTGAAGCGTTAGATACCAGTTGATCCCATAGAAATCTGTAACCTCTGCTGCCCATGGACTCCATGGCAATTCACAGGGCTCCATTTTCACAATTCCTATTGCCGATAGTACCTTGTATGCATATTCCAGCTCTTCCTTTGTCTCAAAAGTAATTCCAAGCTGAACAGGATTTCGTACCACTTGCGTTTCTTCCTTTGTTTCTACAACGGAGAGCATCTCTTCCCCATCTTTCCACAATTCTGAATGAAAATAAGAACCGTCATCATTTTTCACATGATAGCCAAGCTCCATGTGAAAAGCCTTGATATAAGTTTCAACTGCTTCTGCACTGTTCTTTACATACAGCCCAATTCCAACTCCCATGATCATCTCCATTCCGAAACGTTCCACGCTCCATTTTGTGTTCGTGAATCTGGCTAACCGACTCATTAGTATCTATCGGCTTCTATTTGGGATTAATAATACCATCCAATTAATATCTGTAATCAAATATTCTGGTTGTCTTCTTCTCGCTTCTTGGAAGCTCGCCAATAGCTACAGCTTTCGGGATAATTCCAACACCAATTCTGGTTTTAAATAAATCCTTGAGAAGTTTTTCAAACTCTTTCTTCTTTTCCGGCATAGCGGCAAGGTCTGTTTCTACAAAAACGCTCATCTGATCCTTTCCATCCGAGTGCTCAATGAACACCTGATACTCAGAGGAAGCACCTTCCGCCTCTTTTAAGATGTCCTCAATCTGTCCTGGGAAGATATTGACACCCTTCACTTTGACCATGTCATCGGTACGTCCAATTACGACATCAATTCTAGGATACTCTCTTCCGCAGGCACATTTACCCGGGATAATTCTGGTCAAGTCATGAGTACGATAACGAATTAACGGAGCACCCTCCTTAACAAGCGTTGTAATAACCAGTTCGCCTAATTCACCATCCGGTAAATTCTTTCCAGTCTTCGGATCAATAATTTCAAAGTAAAGAAAATCATCAAAATAATGCATTCCGGTATTCTTCTCACAGTTGATTGCGATTCCGGGACCATATACTTCGGTCAGTCCATAGATATCATAAAGCTCTACGCCAAGCTCCTTGGAAATACGATTACGCATCTTCTCTCCCCAACGTTCGGATCCGATGATACCTTTTTTTAACTTGATTTTATCTTTTACTTTTCTCTTCTGAATCTCTTCTGCCAAGAGCAAAGCATATGAGGATGTCGCACATAATACAGTCGACTCCATATCTTCCATGAATTTAATCTGTTTATCCGTATTTCCGGGACCCATTGGAATTGTCATGGCACCAAGCTTCTCCGCCCCTAGCTGGAATCCGATACCTGCCGTCCATAAACCGTAGCCCGGTGTGATTTGAATACGATCACGTTTTGTCAAGCCGGCAATCTCATAGCATCTGCGGAATAATTCTGCCCAGTCATCCACATCCTTTTGTGTATAAGGAATAATAACAGGAGTTCCTGTTGTTCCTGACGAGGAATGAATACGAACCACCTCTTCTTCGGATACGGCAGATAATCCAAGTGGATATGCATCACGCAAATTTGCCTTTTCTGAAAAAGGTAGCTTTTCAAAATCCTCCTGTGTCTGAATGGCTTCAATATCAATGCCTTCTAAAAGCTTTGCATAGAAACCATCTGCATTCATAACTCTTCGTAACTGTACCTTAATCTGTTCCAAAACCTCTTTCTTCATATCCATACTACTCTTCTCCATTCCGAACATAACCTGCACCTATTTCCAGTGCCTGCTCGTTCATTGCTATAAACTGTGGTTTGATTTTCTCTTTTAATATGGCCTGTATATCCTTTACACCGATTCCCATCGCTCCGCACTCTGCTGCCGCTCCTACCAATGCAACATTTAATACTTTACTGGAACCGCAGGTCTCACATACGGAAGCCCCATCGATGACAATACATTGTTTTACTTTCTTCTTTAGATATTCAATCATATCTTCAGCCCGATACTCTTTTCCGGAAAGAGATGCGGTTACTGCCTGTACTACCTGTTTACAAGTAATTACTATCCCATCCTCTTTCAGATACGCAAGATTTCGTACCACTTCTCCCGGTTCAAAACCAATGATCAAATCCGCTTTTCCTTCCGGAATCATCGGTGATGCTACCTGTTTACCGACTCTCACATGACTGACCACGCAGCCTCCTCGCTGAGACATACCAATGGTCTCGGCTGTTCTGGCAAATAGTCCTTGATTCATAGCCGCCTGTGCCAGGATTCTGGAAGCAAGAACTGTTCCCTGTCCTCCGACACCACATAATAAACAACTCTTCATTTGCTTCCCTCCTAATCTTTCTGAATGCATCCACTGGGACAGATTTTGGAACACAATCCACAGCCGGTACATAACGACGGGTCAATGACTGCTTTTCCATCCTGTTTCGATAATGCAGGACATCCTAATTCACGAATACATTTCATACAGCCAATACAGGTTGCTGTGTCAATCTTACGGGCTTTATCCGGTTTTGCAATGGCAACGCAGGGAGAACGGAAGATGATAGCGCGCACACCACTTTTTGCATCCATTTCGCTTACGATAGCTATTGCCTCCTCCAGTTCCAATGGATTCACAACCTTTACGTCTACTCCAATTGCGGTCAGAACCTTTTCTATGCTGACTGCTGAAGAAACTTCACCCATCATGGTCTTACCAAGTCCCGGATGTGGCTGATGCCCGGTCATAGCCGTTGTAGAATTATCCAAAACAACCAGTATCATGTCTGCCTTGTTGTAAACTGCATTCACAACTCCTGTCATTCCGGAAGCAAAGAAGGTCGAGTCACCGACAAACGCAAACTTCGTTCCGGCACTCTTACTGTGTTCCAGCCCCTGTGCAATGGTGATTCCTGCACCCATACAGAGGCAAGTGTCGACCATATCAAGCGGGGCTGCATTACCAAGTGTATAACATCCAATATCACCACAGAATACCGCTTTTTTTCCCTTCATTGCCTGCTTCACTGCATAGAAGGAAGCTCTGTGGGGACATCCTGCGCATAATACGGGAGGTCTCATAGGTACTGTCGGTGCATCTTCATAAGTTCTTATTCCAAATGGTAAATCAAGTTTGTAAGTATTATTTAAAATGCCTGCTATGTATTTCGCGCTCAGCTCTCCAGCATTCAGAACAGTTCCGGTACGTTTTCCAAGAATCTCGTGTGTTGTATGCGTTACTCCCTGATGATAAATAAGAGCATCCTCAATCACAGGATCCAATTCCTCAAAAACAATGACTCGATCAACCTGGCTTAAAAAGCGATCTGCAAAGGTCGTTGGAAAGGGAAAGGGAGTAGTTACCTTCGCTATCGTAAACAGTTCCTTTTTATCTTCAATCGCATCCATGACATAGGCATAGGCAATGCCTCCACAAGCGATTCCAATCTTTCCGCTGCCAATGAGCTCATTACCTGCATACTGAGAAAAATCTTCAGCCAATGTCAGCTCTCTGGCTTCCACTTTGATTTTATTTCGATAGGAAAGACCCGGGAAAATGACCCATTTGCTGTCCTTAACAAATCCCTCCACTGGAGAAAGCTCTGGGAATTCTCCTACTTCTATGGATGCACATGCATGACATACTCTCGTTGTTGCTCGGAAGAATACCGGTGTATGATACTTTTCCGAGTAATCAAAAGCATCCTGAATCATCTGATAGGCTTCTTCTGGAGAAGTCGCATCAAAAATCGGTATCTTGGCAAACTTGGCATAATGTCTCGTATCCTGTTCTGTCTGGGAAGAAATTGGTCCCGGATCATCAGCCACATATACGACCATGCCTCCCTTAACACCAATCATATTCAGACTCATCAGAGGATCGGAAGCTACGTTCAATCCTACCTGCTTCATAGTCACCAGAGATCTTGCTCCTGCGTAGGCTGCTCCGGCAGCGACCTCCATACCAGCTTTTTCATTGACTGACCATTCCACATAAATCTGTCCTTGATTTCTCTTTGCAATAGTCTCAAGTACTTCGGTCGACGGGGTGCCGGGATAACCGGATACAACCTGCACACCGGCCATCATAGCACCTACTGCGATGGCTTCATTTCCCATTAATAGTTCCTTCATGTGTTAACCTCCTTTGAGTCAAAGCATTGATGACTCCGTGTAATATCTTGCGTTTTTGACATTAGTGTCATAAAAAAAATCCTCGAAGAGATTGCTCTCTCCAAGGACAAATTAAATTCTTAATCTGCGGTGCCACCTTGTTTGATCGAATGATCCACTCATCATGATGCAATCACATCACTTCCCATTAACGCTGGTAAACGTCCGGAAATACTAAGGGAATACAATTAACCCTGTTCCTCCGACCCTCAGTGGTCCATATCCCATGTAGCCCGACGCAAGGTTTCCATCCTCCCCTGCTCTCTGTAGTCACTTGCATGTCTTCTTCCACTTCAAAAGTTTAAATTAATCATAATCACCTTTGACAATTCTGTCAATGATTTATTAGAAAATTACATTTCGTTTTATCGAACACTTGTTTTCTTTTCCTCGATTTGATATACTAATACTATGGTGCTTCCAAAACGGTAAGCGGTTCGCCTTTTGCCAGATTTTATCTGAGAACTTCCTGTATTTTGGAGGTGATACTATGGAAAATAGTACGAAAGGTACATAAAGATGATTGGGATTGTAATAGAAATTGTCAGTATTGTTGTCACTGTGATAGGCATAATTGTTACTATAGTCAGCATTCGACAAACCTATTCAAAAAACAAACATCAAAAAAGCAACCGCCCCTCACCAAGGTAATGGTTGCTTTTTTGAACTGATACAATAACTGAGGTGAACCGTTTGCTTTGGTAGCACCTCTTTCTATGTAGATAATAGTCTATGAAATACACTTTGTCAATAATAGAGTACAGAAATAAATGACCCACCTACAAATACTTTGCTGCCTCTTTTTTGCTTAAAGGTGCCAGCTTGTCATCGTACTTCACCAGGAATTCTCTTACCCATTCCGGATTGGTATGACTGTAATCACGCAGACTCCATCCAATCGCTTTGTTGATGAAAAATTCATTACTGCCGAGATTATTACAAATGATTTCCTCAAGTAAATCAAAATCTGTTTTATCCTCAAATTCCTGTTGATAATCAATAGCAAGACGACGTAACCAGAGGTTCTCATCCACTGACCACTCAAGCATCAGCTTCACATATTCTGGTTCCTTCAGTACAATATTTCCTACGATGGCATCCAATTGGTCCACTGTCTCCCACCATGATTTATGGGTAATTAGATATTTGATATTTTCGATGTCCTTTCCTGTCAGAAATTTCTCCTGTTGGCAAATGTACAAGATCCCCACATACTGTGCCTCACGATAATTTTTCTCCCAACAGGTCATCATAAAATCCCAATCCATGGGGTCCTTCTTAACCTTGCGTAAATAAGGCATTACCATTTTCCCGTACGACCTGTTCCACTTCCATCGTTCATTCTCCCTCAAGATTAATTCATTAATTCCTGAAATAACTGCTCTTTCAATTTTAAAATATAATTAACAGCTTCTGCTACATCAACCACTGTATTAATTTTCTTGTCTCTTGTTGTAATCTCAACTTTTCCATCCTTTAGGTTTCTTGGACTGATGACCGCACGAATCGGAACACCCAGAAGGTCTGCATCTGCAAACATCTGTCCACCTCGTATTCCTTCTCTGTCGTCGTAGATTACCTCAACTTTCTGCTTCTGTAATTCGTCGTATAAGGTGTCTGCTACATTCTTCGTTTCTTCGTCATCAGGACGAATACAGCAGATATGAACCTCCCATGGTGCTATCGAGATTGGCCACATCGGACCATACTCATCATGCTTTGCTTCACAGATAGAAGCAGCAAGTCTTCCGACTCCGATACCATAGCATCCCATGATGGGGTTATGAACTGCACCATCTTTATCTACATACTGCATGTGCATACTCTTACTATATTTGGTTCCAAGCTGAAAGATATTTCCAACTTCAATTCCTCTTTTGATGGTAAGTGTCGGTTTACCACAGCATGGGCAGATACCACCATCCTTTACTTTAGCAATATCTACAAAGGTTACATCCGAAAGGTCTCTTTCCATATTAAGACCGGCAAAATGATATCCTTCCTTATTCGCACCTGCAACTAGGCTGTCGATTCCTTTTAAAGTGGAATCACAGTAGAAGATTACCTTTTCCGAAATCTGATAAGGTCCAATATATCCTGCTACCAATGGATCATCAGCAGTAATCTCAGCCGGATGAATCTCCTCTCCCACCAGATTACGAAGCTTCGTCTCGTTTACTTCGTAGTCTCCACGTACAAAAGCTACAATAAAGGTATCATCCGAATTTTTCTGATATACAACTGCTTTACAAGAAGCAGTCACATCGCTCTTTAGGAATGCGCACACATCTTCAATCGTCTTACAATCTGGTGTCTCAATGCATTCCAAAGGAGTAACAGCTCCGGCTGCTTCATTTTTTACAACGTTTTCGGCTGCTTCCATATTGGCTCTGTAATCACAGGAATCACACAAGACAATCGAGTCCTCACCAACTTCATTTAGCAGCATATACTCATGAGAAATATTTCCTCCCATCATTCCAGAATCTGATGCTACCGTTACCACCTCCGGAATTCCTGCTCTTGCAAAAATACGGTTGTACGCGTCATAACATTTCTGATAATACTGTTCCAAATCCTCTTGAGAAGTATGGAAAGAATATGCATCTTTCATCGTAAATTCACGTACACGAATCATGCCTGCTCTTGGTCTGGCTTCATCTCGGAACTTTCTCTGGATCTGATAGATCATGAAGGGATATTGCTGATAAGACTGACCATATTCTCTTACCAAATGTACTGCTGCTTCCTCATGTGTCATTCCAAGCACCATCTTGGAATTATTACGGTCCGAAAAGCGAACAAGTTCACTGGAAATGCTGTCATAGCGTCCGGATTCCTGCCACAATTCTGCCGGCATAATAACCGGGAATAGAACCTCTTGTCCATCAATGGCATTCATTTCTTCGCGTATAATTGCCTCTATCTTGGAAGTAACTCTCCTCAATACCGGAAACTCCGAATAAATACCATTTCCCACATATTTCATATAACCACCGCGAATCATCAGTGCATGGCTATCAATTACACAGTCTGCTGGTCTTTCTTTAAATCTCTGTCCTACTAAATTCTTCAGCTTCATTTTTTACTTGTCCTTTCTCTTTCTATCAATTCCTCTATTTAATAATCTTTCTTGCTCGATGCCACCTGCTCTATTTTATCAGCCGCCATCTTAGAACCACCACAGCGGTAAAAGCTATCTGCAATCTTCTCTGCTTCCCTGCGATAGGTATCGTTACTCAGGATTTCTTTCACAGCCTGGGCAATTGTCTCTACCTTATTTTCCTTTAGGAAAAAACCTGCTCCCATCTGTGCGACTCTATTTGCGACACCTTTTTGCTCATTCGTCTGCGGAAATAATATCAAAGGAACCTTGTAGTACAAAGCCTCATTGGTACTGTTCATTCCGCAATGGGTAATAAATGCATCCGCTTGTTGAAGCACCGCAATCTGGTCGACACTCCTTTCCACGCGAAAATTCGATGGAATCTCTCCCAGCTCTTCAAGATCCGTCAAATTACCGACTGTCATAATAACATCAATATCTTCATCCTTCAATGCTTGAAAACAATTCTCATAAAACTTGTCATTCTTGTTGATAACCGTACCTAAAGATATGTAAAGTAGCTTTCGCTCTGTTTTCTCTATTGTCTGTTCTGCCTTTCGAACAGAAGGACCTACAAACGCATACCTGTCGGAAAATGATTCGGAATAAGGCTGAAATTCCGGTGACGTATATACAATGGTATCTGTCTGATTATCATTACTGATAACCGATAATGCACTTTTCACCGGATATCCCTTATCACGGAGTCGTTTAACAATTCTATTTGCTTTCACCATGCCAATAATCATCGCTGGAAGCTGTCCCATATCCTGTCCCATAACCTTGGCAGATTCTTTATTAAATGCAAATGTCGTTGTGGATGAAACGAAAGGAATTCCCAATTTTAGAGCTGTGAGTTTTCCCCATGTTGCCATCGAATCTCCAACAATACAATCAGGCTGCCACTGCTTCATATCATCAAGTACAGCCTCGTCCAATGCAAGTGTTGTATTCACAAGTACCTCCATCGAAAACGCAATATCCTTTCCGATACGCGCAGAATCCTCAGGCTTCAGATTCATCTGAATATCATAATCATCACAGGGGATAAAGATAGCTCCTGTTTCCTCAATCCGTTCCTTCATCATTTGGTAGGAATAGTAACGAACTTCATGATTTCGGCTCACCAGTTCTTTTACAACTGCTAATGTAGGATTCGTGTGTCCATAAGCCGGAATACAGAAAAATGCAATTTTCATATACAGATACCTCCTCTTCGAACTCAGATTAGAGTAAGTATATCACATTATAGCTACTTATAATAGAAAAAAGGCTTAGATAGCACATTCTATCCAAACCCTTTTTCTTTTATGATATAAGTCTTGTCTCAGACATTTCTTGTACAAATAAAATCGAAATCACTCCCAACGAAACAGTTTGACCGCTCCTAAAATACAGACAAACGCGATTCCTACCATCACAATCACGGAAATTGTCACGTTTCCAACCGGTAGTCCCAAAGATGCTGCCTTCAGAATCTTGATTCCCTGTGTCAGCGGCATCACGGAAGATACTTTCTGCAGTCCAACCGGCATAATCTCGTAAGGTAGTGTCGCCCCCGAAAAAATCAACATGGTAAAATAGAGTACCGATGCGATAACAGAAGCCTGTTTACTGTTCTTTGCTATTCCACCGACAAAAACTCCGATGCTCAGAATTGAGACGAGAACAAGAAACCATCCCCCAAAGAACACCAGGATGGAACCCTTCATCCGAAATCCCCAGATAAGGGCAGCTGGAATCCAAATTGTCAGAACACTTGCTGCGGAATACAGTGAGTAAATACAGATATGTACAAATAAAATCATAATCGGACTGACCGGCGTCACTTTAAATCTTTTCAGAATTTTCTTTTCCCGATAATCCGACACCAAAAGTGGAAGACCCATCAGTCCACCAGCGCAGATCGCGATGCTGCATAATGCACCGAAGGACTGTTCAAAAAATGTGTAATCTGCTCCTTCAAACGCTGGTTTACTTCCGTAGATTAACCCGATTATTATCATGACGATAAATGGCATAATAATTGCAAAGCAAACCATATTCATATCTCGAATGGATAGTTTTCCCTCTGTCTTTAGCATTGTCGTAAAGGTCTTCATGCCAGTTCCTCCTCTTCTTCTGTGAAATAGAGATACGCATCCTCGAGTTTCTCGCATGGACTTTTCTCTATCGCTTCTTGTACTGTTCCGTGAAATACAGTCTCTCCTTTTCTTAAAATGAGTATCTCGTCACATAGTGCTTCGACTTCATCCATAAAGTGAGAGGTAAGGAAAATAGTCAAACCTTTCTTTTTTAGATTTTCAAGGATCTTCCAAACGTCGCGTCTGGCTCTGGCATCCAGTCCTGTCGTCAGCTCATCGAGGAATACGACTTGTGGATTCGGAATCAATGCCAGAATGATAAATAATCTCTGACGCTCTCCTCCGGATAGACTTTTAACGGCTGCCTTTTCTTTATCTCCGATTCCAAATTCCTTAAGAAGCTTGTGATAATCCTCCGGGTTACGATACAGACAGGCTGTCTCTTCACAAAGCTCGTCGACACGAATCTCCGTTTGATAATTTGCTTCCTGAAACTGAACTCCAACTTTCTGAAATAATTCCTTTCGGTTTTTTCTCGCCACAACTCCTAATACAGTTGCTTTCCCGGAGTCTGCCTTTTTCGTTCCTAAAATACACTCGATGCTGGTACTTTTTCCTGCTCCGTTAGGACCGAGCAATCCAAATACAGTGCCTGGATTCACGGTAAGGTTGAGGTTATTCAGCACCTTTTTGTTTTGATACGATTTCGAAAGCTCTTCTACTCTAATTACTGCTTCCACTTTGTTCCTCCTTTTCTCACTCATCTCTTGGTTACAGATGAATCTTACAGGAAGAAGTAAAATAGCTCTCGACTTTTTTTGCAGAAGTTACGATATCAATGCTGTTACAATATGTACAATTACCGTAAGCAACATGCCCGTAGATAACAGACGGTGAACAGGAAGCCACAGTTGTCTCATACTCTTTCGTAGAAGGCTTGTAATTACCTGCGTCAAAAGCAGTACAAAGAGAAACATGCCCATCGTAGAGTGTTCTCCTGTTACACGTTCTGTTAGCCCGCAATGAATAAGGGTAAGTGGCAGCAAAAGAATTCCTATTACAGAATGAAGCTTTTTTAGAAAACGAGGTTTTAAATACCGAAATGGGATAAACAGGTAGAGCATGAATGCGGCCGTACTCCATGCTACAAGCTTGTTGATAAAAATAAGGTTCTCCATAGTGATTCCTCCAATTCTTGATGATGGAATCAGTATAGAAAACCTTCCTTTGATTTATCTTTGAAATAGAAAAATGAAACACTAGCCCCGTCCCCACTGTACCATTTCGATAGAGCCTTTGGTATATAGATTCTCCTTTATTCCATGAATAACCGGTTCCAATTGCTCTGTTTTCACAAGGTAAGACAGATTCTGTCTGGAGCATTCGAGTGCTTCACAAGCCTGTACCGAATTCACAATGTTATTCTGCACGAAGCTATAGAAATCATTGGCGCTGATTGGTAATAACCACTTTCTCTCTCTGAGGTCTTCTTTGCATATTTCAATGGAATCATTAAATGAAATACTATATCCTCCTACACCAACCTTTACAGAATGAAGCAGCTTCTCATTTCTCAAAAGATATTCTATATCCTTATATTTCTTTTTTAATTGTAATAAATCTACTTTGCTTGCCATATTATCACAAAATAAACATATGATATGACCATCTTCAGAAGGGAAGCATTCTGTTACGTTCCTTACCTTTCGTTGTACTATGTCGTCTGGGAGTTCATTCTCTTGAATCTCCACAATATAACACCTGTCCTGTGAGCATCTACCTTTCGATAACGCCAGAAGCGCTCGCTCATTATATTCTTTTAAACCTGCTTTACTGAGAATTAATCCAATATTTTGTCTTCCACTTGGAATCACCCGCTCCTTCACCCAGAGCAAGGAAATGTCTTTTGGTATTGTGTAGATGGACTTTTTCACTAGATTTTGAAAGAGTAATGGCGCTTCCCATTCATTCAAGTCATCGCATAGTTCAACGATATATGCATTTGACTTATCATAGCATTGTAAGTATCCAATCGGCCCCTCTCTATCCAGTTCTTCATCATAAATTGCATAAATTTTCATAGTAACACCACCTTGTCCAAATCATTTCCCATATTTTGTTCATGTGTTGTTCGGATATGATATTTTGTACATCCCTAAATAGGATTCCCCGATCGGTCTCTCTTAATTGATTCGTGAACACGGTTTTTTTGTCTTGAATTAACCCCAGATTTTCAAGTGTAAATCTGCTTCCAATAAAATTATTGCAGGGTTTGTCTTCTGTAACATCAAATTTCTTTATTTCTTCTTCTGTATAGCAGGAACAAAGCAATGACAAACCATGATCGAATAATGGTGCAATTCGTATGGTATGCTTTCTTGCATTTCGCAATATTTCTATATTGGCGCCATGTCGATCTCTATTCAAAATCAGATAATCAATGGCAAGCATACTATCAATATACTTATCCCATCCATTCCTCATACAAAAATCGTAATGTGATTCCTTTTCCTTTTTATTAACAAAATAATAGTCATCTAATGCCGCTTTTGTTTCCCCTTGGGCTTTAAAGTCCTTAGATGCACAAATCCATGTATCATACGTTATTCCATCAATCTCGATATCCGCATAAATCAATTGATAGGACAAATGAGGAACCTCCAAAATATCAAGGAGTCGATCCACAATTATTTCATTTACATTTTCATGTCCGATGATTCCTTTCTCACTATCAAAATTGGACAATTTATAGTATGTTTTATCGCCCTCTATCGTAGATTGAGACTTCATAAATGTCCCTGTTGTCCCACTGGAATTTCTCACATGCGACCATTTTAAATACGTTAAATCTTGTTTTTTTGTGATAATTTTAGGTTCCATGGTTTTCTCCTCCTTTTCTATATCGTATTCCTATAGACCAATTCGTATTTGTCGCCCGTCAAATATACTTAGTTAATTATAATCTTTTATTTTTCGCTCGTCAAATACATTGATATGAAATGGGACAAAAGCCCCGTCCCCAATTACCTATTTATGATTGTGCTGATATTTTCCCATTAAAATACCCTTCTGTAGGATATGTCCCTCAGCAGCTTTTAATATATCATCTCTGGTTGATAGAGTACTCATCTGTAAATCAATATCCAAGACATAGACCGTGAAATAATAATCATGATTCCAACGAAATGGTGGATTGGGACCACGATAACAATGCTTTCCGTATGCCATTCCTTGTTCCACATGAAGCGGTGACTCCACCTTGTCGCCACGCGGTATAGCTTCCGGTATCACTTCCACAGGCGGGATATTCCAAGCTATCCAGTGATTGTAGTTGAGTATTAAGGGATGTCCGGCATCGTCCAATGTAATAACGAGAGAAACCGCTCTCTCATCCATCCCCTCAAGAATCAACTCTGGGGAGACATCTCCTCCAAATGCAGTATGTCGTTCCGGTATCCAGTCTCCATTTTTAAAAGCAGTACTTGTGACTTTTAATTCCATAGGACCTCCTATTCTTCAACTTCATTTACTAATTAGTTCCTTAACTTCATCCAATTTTGGGGGATTCAGCGGTAGTGGAAATCTGGAAATTGCCACTGCAGAGCATGCGCTGGAAAATCGAACGATCTCATCATCCGAAAAGCCATTCAGTAATCCATAGATGCATCCTGCTTTAAATGTATCCCCGGCACCAAGGGTACTTTTCACCTCTACAGAGAATGGTTTCATTCTTTTCATCGGCTGACCCTTCCTACCATATAACATGTCCTGTTCACCTGTAGTAATTATCACCAGACCATCTGTCTGACTTACCAGAAGGTTATAGATGTCTTCCTTTTGCACACCTTGATAATCCACTCCTGTACACTCTTTGGAAACGATATTAATTGCCGCGTGCCGATGTAGGTAAGTATCATGCTTACAGTCAATTGTAACGTACGGTTTTTGATGTTTTACACAGAGCTCTGCTGCCCTCTGCGTCTCTTCCTGAAAAAAAGGGTCTATAGCTGCAACTTTACATTCAGCAATATCACTTTCCTTTGGCATATTCCAAACTTTTCTCCCCGACTCGTAGAGCGTCTGGAACGTTCCCATTGGAGAGCGAACCAGACCAGCAATCACCACATAATCCATGAGACCTTCATACTCAGGAGCAAAAGAAAGTGAGCTTAAATCCACTGTTTTATCTGCGTAGAAATCCTGTAGCATTGGAGCTACCTGTGTTCCGATATGCGTTCCATCCATTTTCAGACTGACACCAAGAGAAGCAAGTACTGTTGCTGCAGTCCCTGTCTCACCACCCGGTAAAAAATATTTCTCACGGATCTCCGAGTATTCATCTGGCTGAAGAAAACCATCCTTTAGCCAAAAAGAATGCGTACCCAGTATTTGTCCAAATAAATATACATCGTAATTTTTCATATAAATCCCCATTCTTGTACGTAAGCAATTTATCATTTACACTATCTTCTAATACAAAATAGTTTCTGTGAGAAGCTACTTCCTTGCAGTTATCAGATAAAGTGATTTCATGGTATTCGGAATCAGACTAATGTCCACATCTTGAAATCCTGCTGTCTCAAAGTAATCACGTATTTCCTTCTCATCCGCGAAAATACCTCCATCCATCACTTGCATAAGCCACCCCAAGAACCGATTGCTCATCCAATCCTCCAATAATGGATCTCCAATAATTAGCTTGCCATTTTTCTTGAGAACCCGATAGATCTCTCTTACTCCTTTTTCTTTGTCTGTCCAGTGGTGCATCGATAATGCAGCAACCACCATATCAAAAGATTCCGAAGCAAAGGGCAGATTCTCAACCTCTCCGGTAAAATACGATATATGATGGGAAGTTGATATCTTCTTAAGTGTGGTATCAATCGCAGTAACTGAAGTTCTCGAAAAGGTATCAGCCACCACTCTTGTAAAAGAACCATCTCCGCAACCAACATCCAAAATTGTCTGAGGTGTAGGGCGGTGATTTCGTGCTTCTTCTAAAATCGCATACTGTATTGTTCTCAATTATTACCCTCCGATGTCCTCCGTATATCTGCATTTTGGAAACCTACTGCATTCATAAAAACGATTGCCTGCCTTTGCTCCCTTGGAAGCAGTCCTCATTATCAATGCTGCTCCACAACGGGAACATATCTGATTATCAATTTTTGAAACACCATCAGAGACATCTTTTTCTGGAATCGATGGTATGTCTTTCTTTTTCTTGTGCATAGTTTGAATATGAGCTTCTTTGACCTCATTTCCCACTTGTGTTAGCGGATATAATTTCGCATAAATGTCTTCTATCTGATCCGGTGACAGCTGTACTCCTTTTAAGGGTATGATCATTTTTACTATTCTTAGCATCTCTGACCGTTTTACTACAATATGCTTTCCACTTGATAAATTAATTTCTTTTAGCGTACATCTATCACTAAATACAATATAAGAGGACACCGGTAAATTTTCGTTTTGTAAGTAGGATTTCAACCATTTGATATGACCAATATTTTGCATAATTGGATTATAAAAATGGTTTTTTACTCAAAAACATATACTCCCGAATCGTGAATAAGTACGACATCCAACTCTGTAGTTTTATTATTTGTTTTTGGTATGTAAAGATTAAATAGGAATTTTTTATTGCCTTCCAGTAAGCACAGATGCTTGTATGTCCTATACTCTCCATTCCGCCCTGCATTCAGTATGACTTCCAGAAAGGAGAATTTTGTTGCTTTATAGTACTCTGTTTTCATCCCCTTCTAGTCATTTTATGGTCAGGATTACACCTCTTTTTTCAACCGATTCACAATGCTGGTGACCTGATAAATTGCCTGATTCACCTGTTGTCTTGCTTCCCCGATTTTAGACTGTACAATTACATCTGCCAGAAATCCATCAAAGAAAAAGTCTGCAAACACAAGGAAATCTCCCACTTTGACATCCGGAATGTATTCATCTACATCATCAAGCTCTCTGCTAAAGGTCTGTAAATCTCTTTTGGCATTCTCCATACATCTGGAAGCGTCATGAACCTTTGAATGCTTGATAAGATTTGTAAGGAGTCCTCCTCCCAAGATATCGACGACTCCCCAGTTCCTTGCACTCGATAAGTAATCATTTGCCTCATTCAGACTTCTCAGTGCCTGCTCCCCTGCTCTGATTGCTTCATTAATTTCCTTTGCGATATCATAAGCCATTTTAAAACCCTCCTTGGACTATTATTTTGCGTCTTTCATCACCTCTGCCTACAGTATAACAGCAAAATTTCAAAACTTATGAAATTTATTAGAGATAAGCCAGATACTGTGCAAATCCAGCGACCAGCGTCATAGTTACGATAGACAACAGCGTCGATACCGCTACCATACTGGCTGACAATTCGGCATCCATATGAAATCGAATCGAGAACATAGTAGAAGCTGCCGCCACTGGTGCACTTGCAGAAACAATACAGGCTATTAAAAGAGAACCTTTGTAGCCTGCAAAATATAGAATGGCAAGAAGCAACAAGGGCGAAATTACCAAACGCAACGACAGCATCACGATCTCATCCGTTCTTTTGAACAATGTTTTTATATTAAGACTCGAAATATAATAACCGATTATTAACATGGGAACCGGCGTATTTAAAGCAGAAAAGTAGGTTATTGGCAAGCCAACGATATCTGGAAGTTTGATAGAACAGAAGAAGAAAAGGAGTCCTAAAACAACCGGAAGTGTACCAGGATTTAAAACCACCTTTTTGACTGAAATCTTCGGGTGTTCACGATCCATAAGCACCAATCCATACGACCATACCAGCAAGTTAAAGACTGCAATATAAGCAGCTCCATAGAAAACTCCCTCAGCACCAAGTAAGGCATCCAGAAGTGGCAGCGACATAAAACCGCAATTGGAAAATACGGTGCCAAAAGTGAGAACTCGCCTTCTTACATCATCCTTACTGCGAATGAGAAGTTTAGCCAAAACAATACAAATCACATGAGAGAGAACTGCTGCCATAATTGATTTGATAAAACCTATCAACATAGTATAATCAAACTCTCTCTGAAATGCATGAATGATGACACAAGGTGTAACAATATAAAGTACAATATTAGTAATACTGGATACACCTTCTTCCGTGATGAGCTTAAGCTTCCCACCTATAAATCCTACTGCTATTAAAACAAACAGAATTGATACCTGTTGTCCAATAATAAAAAAACCTTCTAGCATAATATCTCCGTTCCCGTGCTTCTTTCTTAATCTTCTCTTTGACATACCCATTATACCCACTTGTCTCTGCTCTTATCAAGTTCATCATAAAAAAAGAACCTGCTTTCACAGATTCTTTCTCACCTTAGTCATCATTTTCTATTAGAGTGCTATGTTCAAAATATCATATATCATCTTTTCATCCAGTGGAACATAATGTCCTACGGTTCCATTTCTAGTCGCACGTTTCGCCATCTTCTCAAAATAAGTATCATCAATGGTTAAGTCATGAAGGCGGGTATGAAGACCGATGTTCTGAAAAAACTTCTCCAGTGTGTCAGCTAGTCCATAGGCAATTTCTTCTTCTGTGTGGTTGTAAGGATCTTCATCAAATACGCGAACCGCCAGTTGTGCAGGTTTATATGGTTTGATTTTTGATATATAACGAATCCAGGCCGGTAATACAATTGCCATTCCTTCACCATGTGTGATTCCGTATTGTCCTGATAATTCGTGTTCTATACGGTGCGAACCCCAGTCACCAATACGACCGGTATCAAGCAGATTATTGTGCGCCACACTGGCTAGCCATTGAATTTCTGCTCTTGCATGAATATCCTTTGGGTTGACTGTCAGTCTTTTTCCGTTGATAAGAAGTGCCCTTACTCCTCCCTCAATCAGGTAATCTGTCACATCTGTGTATTTTACATCGGAAAAGTATCGTTCCAATAAATGAGACAGAACGTCTGCTACTCCTGCTGCTGTTTGAAATGCCGGCAAGCCTACGGTATATTCCGGATTCATAATCGCAAACTTGGGAATGATTTGATTATCTTCAAAGCCAAGCTTCCACTCACCATTGGATAGTATCGCCGCATTGGAGGTTTCCGACCCACTTGCCGGAAGAGTCGTGATAACTCCGATGTTTACTACCTGATTCGGTACAATTCCCTTCTCAAAGAAATCCCAGACATCTCCTTCATAAGGAATTCCAAGAGCAACTGCCTTTGCTGTATCAATTGCACTTCCACCTCCAACTGCAAGAACAAAATCCACACCATCCTTCTTTCCATCATGAACCAGCTCTCTTACCAGCTCGATGGACGGATTGGGCACTACGTTTCCATTCTCATAAAGGGCAACATGATTCTTCTCTGCTGCGCTCCTCACTACACGATAAATGCCTAATTCCTTGATGAACTCACCACTGTATACCAGCAACAGGTTTGTAACCTGATATTCTTGTAGCAATGATTCTAATTTATCGATGGATCTCTCTCCAAATATAATCCTGGCAGGGTTGTAATATTCAAAATCTACCATGTTGTCTCCCTTCTTATGTACCTTTGTATCTATTTATCAGCACGACTGGTATCTTGATTTTTACTGGATATTCTTTCTCCAGGTAGCCGGTTTAAATTCCTTCTGGATAGGCAGCAGTCTCTGATCTACATCAATCTTGAAAACAGAATTGAAATTGTTGGTCGCTATCATCTGTGTTGCAAAGCCTACTATCGCAACCAGCTCATTGTCCTTCCATTCCTTCTTCAATCTTGCAAACAATTCATCCGAAACTGCTGTCGGGTCCTTTACAATTTGCTCTCCAAGTTCGGTTAACAGCTTCTCACGTGCTGTCGGCTCAAAATCCGCCGGATTAATTCCGAGTGCCTTCAAATCACTGATAAAAAACAGTGAGCACAGCTGGCAGCTATTGGTCGTGGAGATTGCATGAGCATACACTGTTGCCTCACGTTCCGATATAATTTCGACTAGTCTGTTCCAGGATGTATACCACCCCATAAATGCATCGTAGGTTGCTGCATCCTGAAGAAGTCCCTTCTTCATGTTGGTTACCTTATTGGCATCCGCCAATACCTGATATCTTTCTCTTTCTGCTCCGCTTGTTTCCTCAAGTTCCAGTAATTTAATTCTTGCCATGTTTTTTCCTCCGATATTATTCTTATTTATTCCCTTGAGTGAAAGATTCACCTTTCACTCAAGCCTCATGTTTCGTCGATTTTACAAGTATAACTGATACTGATTAGTCTAAGGGAACTACTGCTCCCTCGTACTTATCATTGATGAACTTCTTGATTTCATCGCTTTTCAAAACCTCAACCAGCTTTTTCAAATCTTCATCATTCTCTTTTTCCTTGGTCGTTACAATGATATTTCCATAGGTCTTTGCTGCAACGCTGTCACTTGCCTCTTTTGCCAATGCATCTGAAATACTTAGGCCTCCCTCTAATGCATAATTGCCATTAATAACAGCAGCATCTACATCCGGAAGGGTCTTGGCAAGCTGGGAAGGATCCAATTCCCGAAATGTAATATTCTTTGGATTATCCTCGATATCAGTAATCGCAGCTTCTATACCAGCTCCTTCTTTTAACTTTAGGACTCCCTCCTGTTCCAACAACAAAAGTGCTCTGGCTTCGTTTGTCACATTATTCGGAACTGCTATGACTGCCTGTTCCGGTAACTCAGAAAGGCTTTTCAATTTCAGTGAGTAAACTGCAAAGGGCTCATAATGAATCGCACCAATAGAAACAAGATCTGTCTGATTCTGCTTATTGAAATCATCTAAGTATGGCTGATGCTGAAAGTAATTGGCATCAATACTTCCTTCTACCAGTGAGGTGTTCGGTGTTACAGAGTCTTCAATCTCGATCACCTTCAGATCAATCCCCTGCTCCTTTAAGATTTTCTGAGCTTCGTAAAGGATCTCGGAATGCGGTGTAATATTGGCTCCTACTGTGATTGTATTACCTATCGACTGTACATCTGTTTGTGTTTCTGCCTGAGCTGTGGATGTTACCTCCGAATTGACTTCTGCTGATGCAGTCTCCGGTGTAGATTTGGCTACCGGTGTGGAGACCTTGGTTGCGCATCCGGTAAGACCCACTGCTACTGTTGTAATCGCTGCCACTGCTGCTAACTTTCCTTTATTATTTTTCATAATCTTCTCCTTTTCCTGCGCATCCTTCTGCGCATATCAAAATTCGTGTTTATACATGTCTTATTCTTTTGGATAGCTGATTTCCACTTTCCTGAAAAACCTGAACAATGAAAATCAAAATAATTACGGTAATCGTTAATACATCTGTCTGATATCTGTAATAACCATAATTTAATGCAATGGCTCCCAAACCGCCTCCACCGATACATCCTGCCATGGCACTATA
>CAYZUC010000048.1:0-735 GCA_964481705.1 uncultured Lachnospiraceae bacterium | reverse complement strand
CTCCGGATAAAAGCGATGGCATGCTTTCCGGCAGCATGAACTGTGTAATAATCTGGAACGGCGTTGCTCCCATGGATTTGGCGGCTTCGATAATCCCCGGCTGTACCTCATTGAGAGATGCTTCCACCATTCTTGCAACAATGGGAATCGTTCCAATGGTAAGTGGAACAATGCTTGCTTCCGTTCCAATGGATTGTCCTATCAGCAGTCTGGTGAACGGAATTAAGAATACCAGTAATATCATGAACGGAACGGACCTTACAATATTGGTGACAAATGCAAGGCTTCCATGAATTACCCTGTTCTGCAGCACTTCACCTTTTCCGGTCGTTTTTAATAAAATTCCAATGGGAAGACCAATGAAATAGGAAAGTATTGTTGAAACAATCGTCATTTCCAGTGTTTGTCCTACGCCTTCCTTAATGGCGTTCCATAATGCTTCATTCATTCTCTCACCTCCCCGATTTCCATGAGATTCATCTCAATCCTGTTAAAATAATCAATGACATGCTTCTGCTTTTGCTTATCCTCCGGTAGTTCCACGATCATCTGACCATAGCCCACACCACCCACACTTCTCGTATTTGCACTGAGTATGTTAATGCTTTCTCCGGTGGTTTTTACCAGATTGGCAATGACCGGTTCGGTAGCTTCTCTTCCATCAAATACGATTCGGAAGCATCTCTTATCTGTCCGATCAAATGGATTATCCCCGCTAATAGCCGGAAGAACCAG
>CAYZUC010000047.1:0-22060 GCA_964481705.1 uncultured Lachnospiraceae bacterium | reverse complement strand
ATAAGAAACAAGTAAGAAGAGAAACAAAAAGAGAAACAAGAAAAGAAATAAATAAAATAAGAAAGCATCAGAAAGAGAGTAGCAAAAGAATTAGTAAAGAGAAGTTGGAACGGGAAAGAAGGGAACTATGGCGACATGGAATTCAAGAGGGCTTCGTGGCTCAACGTTAGAGGATTTGATTAATCGAACAAATGAAAAATACCGCGAAAACAAGCTTGCCCTTATTCAAAAGATACCGACTCCCATTACTCCAATTACCATTGAGAAAGAAAGCAGACATATTACTCTGGCTTACTTTGACCAGAAAAGTACGGTAGACTATGTAGGAGCCGTGCAAGGAATTCCGGTTTGCTTTGATGCAAAGGAATGTGCGTCTGATACCTTTGCTCTTCAAAATATTCATGAGCATCAGGTGAGATTTATGGGAGAATTTGAGGAACAGGGAGGAATCTCATTCTTTCTTATCTATTATACAGAGAAAAATGTATTGTATTATCTGACCTATCAACGTCTTTTATCATTTTGGGAACGGGCAGAGAAGGGTGGGCGTAAGAGCTTTCGCTTTGATGAATTGTCCGAGGATTTCTTTTTACCCAAAAAGTCAGGAATGCTTGTACCATATCTTGATATGATTCAAAAGGATTTGAAGGAACGGGAAGAAAAAAGTTGACAAGCAACAGGGAACCCCATATAATGATTAAATCAGCTTGCTAATAGGGTAGCATGATAGCACGTTACAATAGTAAAGCGATTAATGCAGGGGATTTTAATAGATTATGATTGAGAATGGAGATTAGTGGGATTATGGAAAACAGATTATTACATACTCCGGAAGGAGTACGGGATATTTATGGAGAAGAATATTTAAAGAAGCTATATATTCGAGATACATTACATAATAAGATGAATCAGTATGGATACATGGATATTGAAACACCGTCCTTTGAATTTTTTGATGTTTTTTCCAATCAGATTGGAACAACTCCTTCGAAGGAATTATTCAAATTCTTTGATAATGAGAACAATACACTGGTATTAAGACCTGATTTTACCCCATCCGTAGCACGAGCTGCAGCAAAATACTTTATGAGTGAGAAGCTTCCTATTCGTCTTTGTTATTTGGGGAATACATTTACCAATAGCTCGGATTTGCAGGGAAAGCTTAAGGAAATGACTCAGATTGGTGCAGAGTGTATAGGAGATGACAGTGTCTGCGCAGATGCAGAAATGATATCTATGGTAGTTGAGAGTCTGTTGGATTCTGGTTTGAAGGATTTTCAGGTGAGCATCGGTCAGGTAGAATACTTCAAAGGAATTTGTGAATCGGTTGGTATTTCGGAAGAGATGGAAATGCAGCTTAGAGAACAGATTTCGAATAAGAATATCTTTGGGGTGGAAGAAATCCTGGAGGATAGAAATCTACCCGAGCAGACAAAAGAACAGATTAAGAATGTCGCAGATTTGTTTGGCAACGTTGATATATTAAAGGAGGCAAAGAAGACAGCAGGTAATGAAAGAAGTCTTCGTGCGATTGAACGTCTGGAAGAGCTCTATGATATGCTCAAGATTTATGGAATTGAGAAGTATGTAACCTTTGATCTTGGAATGCTAAGTAAATATATGTATTATACAGGCATTATTTTCCGTGCATATACCTTTGGTATCGGAGATGCGGTTGTTAAGGGAGGAAGATATGATAATCTTTTAAAACAATTCGGAAAAGAAAGTCCCGCTATTGGATTCTGCATTGTAGTAGATCAGCTTCTGTTTGCCTTATCGAGACAAAAAATCGAAATCCCGGTAGAAGCAAATACTACACTTATTATCTATGATGAAATGTCCTTCAAAGAGGCAGTTTCCTATGCAAAGGAAAAGCGTCTGCAAAACGAAGTAGTGGAGATGATACCATTACGAAAAGAGTATTCCAATCATGATTATATTGGATTTGGAAAGGATCATCTTGTACATAAGATTTATAAGATAGTTAATGGAAAAGTGAGTGAGGAGAACGTATAATGGAAAAAGATATGAGATACTTGACCTTTGCACTCGGAAAAGGAAGACTTGCGAATACTACGCTTGAAATGCTTGAGAAAATTGGTATTACTTGCGAGGAGATGAAGGATAAAAACACAAGAAAACTGATTTTTGTAAATGAAGAATTGAAACTAAAGTTCTTTTTAGCGAAAGGACCGGACGTACCAACGTATGTAGAGTACGGTGCTGCAGATATAGGTGTAGTAGGAAAGGATACCATATTGGAAGAGAATCGTAAGATTTATGAGGTTCTTGACCTTGGCTTTGGAAAATGCAGAATGTGCGTCTGTGGACCGGCTTCTGCAAAGGAACTGTTACAGCATCATGAAATGATTCGTGTCGCGAGTAAATATCCCAGGATAGCTAAAGATTACTTTCATAACAAGAAGCATCAGACTGTCGATATCATTAAGCTCAATGGCTCGATAGAGCTTGCACCTATTGTTGGCTTGTCGGAAGTGATTGTTGATATTGTGGAGACAGGCTCTACTTTACGTGAAAATGGTCTGGAAGTACTGGAAGAGGTATGTCCATTATCTGCAAGAATGGTTGTGAATCAGGTAAGTATGCGTATGGAAAATGAACGTATTCGTGATATTATCGAAAAACTCAGAAAGCTTTGTTAGAAAGGTGTGAGAAAGATGAGAATAGTTACATTAAATAAAGATACGAAAAAGAATATTTTAAATGATCTCTTGAAGAGAAGCCCAAATCACTATGGACAATATCAGAAAACCGTTGATGAGATATTATCAGATGTTCGTGAGAAACGGGATGAGGCTTTATTTGCATATACTAAGAAGTTTGATAATTGTGATATCAATGCTTCCAATATTAGGGTTTCGGAGGAAGAATTTGAAGAAGCTATGAATCTGGTAGACCCTAAGGTCTTGGATGCAATGAAGCTTTCTATGAGTAATGTTGTAGAGTTTCATAAAGATCAGCTTCGCCAAAGCTTTATTACCACAAAGCCGGATGGCTCTATCCTGGGACAGAGAATCACACCATTAGAAAATGTAGGAGTGTATGTGCCTGGTGGAAAGGCTGTTTATCCTTCTTCCACATTAATGTGTGTTTTACCCGCCAAGGTTGCAGGTGTTCCCAATATCTATATGACTACACCGCCCGGAAAGGATGGAAAGGTTAATCCCGGTATCCTTGCAGCGGCAAAGCTGGCGGGTGTTACTGCAGTCTTTAAGGTTGGCGGAGCACAGGCGATTGGTGCATTGGCTTATGGAACAGAGAGCATACCGAAGGTTGATAAAATTGTGGGACCGGGAAATATCTTTGTTGCACTTGCAAAGAAGAGTGTATATGGATATGTAAATATTGATTCTGTTGCAGGTCCCAGTGAGATTATGGTGCTTGCAGATGAGAGTGCCAATCCAAGATTCGTTGCAGCAGATTTGTTATCTCAGGCAGAACATGATGAACTTGCCAGTGCCATCCTTGTGACAACAAGCAAGAAGCTGGCAGAGGCGGTGTCCAGAGAAGTTGATGTATTTACAGAGACATTATCCAGAAAGGAAATCATAAAGAAGTCTTTGGATAATTACGGCTATATTTTGTTGGCAGAGTCGATGGAGGATGCGATTGAAGCAGTAAATGAGATTGCTTCTGAGCATTTAGAGATTGTCACAGTAAATCCAATGGAGACTATGACGAAGGTAAAGAATGCAGGAGCTATTTTCCTTGGAAATTATTCTTCAGAGCCATTAGGAGATTATATGGCAGGTCCTAACCATGTGTTACCTACCAATGGAACCGCAAAGTTCTTTTCTCCTTTATCCGTGGACGATTTTATTAAGAAGTCCAGTATTATTTCATACTCCAAAGAAGCTTTGGAAAAGATACACAAAAGTATTGAAACTTTTGCGAAGGCAGAGGGATTAACCGCTCATGCAAATTCCATCGCCGTTCGCTTTGAAGAAGAATAGGAGAATTCATTATGGAACGTATTGCGACCGTAACCAGAAAGACGAAGGAAACAGACATTCAGGCGACATTGAATCTGGATGGAACAGGTATTTCAAAAATAAATACGGGAATTGGTTTTTTTGACCATATGTTGGAAGGATTTGCAAAGCACGGTTTTTTTGATTTGGATTTAACCTGCAAGGGAGATTTAGTGGTTGATGGACATCACACAATTGAAGATGTGGGAATCGTTCTTGGAAATACAATACAGAAGGCACTTGGAGATAAGGTAGGTATGAAGAGATTTGGTTCATTTATACTGCCAATGGATGAGGCGCTGTGTCTTTGCGCAGTGGATTTGTCCGGACGACCATATCTTTCCTATGATGCTGAGTTTACTACCGAGAAAATTGGTTATCTTGAGACCGAAATGATTCGTGAGTTCTTCTATGCGGTTTGTGTTCATGCAGGAATGAATCTTCATATTAAGATGATTAGTGGATCAAATAATCATCATATGGCAGAGGCTATGTTCAAGTCCTTTGCCAAAGCGTTGGATGAAGCAACCAGGATGGATGAGCGTATTACAGATGTGTTATCAACAAAAGGTACGTTATAGAGGAAAGGATTAGAAAAAGTATGCAGTATAAAAAGATAGTTCCTTGCATCTACTTAAAAAAAGGAATCGCAGTAAAAGGATTGAAAAATGATGAGATGGTATCTGAGGATCCCATTGCTTTAGCGAAGGATTACTCCAATAACGGGGCGGATGAGATTATTGTATTTGATTTTTCTAATTCTGATGAAGAGCATGAGGCTGCCCTGGGTATAATAAAGGAAATTGGAAGAGAAATTGATATTCCCATGATAGGTGCCGGTAATGTTAAGCGGATGGAGGATGAAGAAGCTTATTTATGCCGGATGTAAGAAGGCGGCACTTAATTTTGCAAAGAAGAGTAATATTGAGCTTGCCGAAGAGGTGAGTAAGCGGTTTGGACGGGAAAAGATAGTTGCATGCATTGATCAGGTATCTCAATTGGAGAAAAATGAAAATATCATCAAGAATTATACCTGCGAGATTTTATTACTAAAAGAGAAAGCTTTAGATGATTGCAATACATGGGTGGCAGAGGCCTGTAAAAACAATGCGAATCCATGCCAGATTGAAATCCTTCCCCTATTGGAATCGAAAGGATTACATGAATGTGCTGCAACACTTCGTGCGTACGAAGTGTCCGGTATAGCTGGTGGTATTTTAAATGAGAGCTCGGAACAGTTCATGTCTTTCAAGAATCAGTGCAAGAATCTTGGAATTGTGATGAATACCTTCGAAAGCTCGATGAAATGGGATGAATTTAAATTAAATGGTGATGGCATGGTTCCGGTCATAATACAGGATTATAAAACCTGTGAAGTACTTATGATGGCTTATATGAATCAAGAGGCATTTGAGAAAACCATCGAGACCGGTATCATGACATACTGGAGCAGAAGCCGCGATGAATTGTGGGTAAAAGGTGAAACTAGTGGTCATTATCAATATGTAAAATCACTTACCATTGACTGTGATAATGACACGATTCTTGCGAAAGTATTGCAGATTGGAGCTGCGTGTCATACCGGTAATCGCAGCTGCTTTTTCCGACAACTTGTGAAAAAGGAGTATGATGAAACCAATCCTTTGGCCGTATTTGAGAATGTTTATAACGTTATTTTGGATCGTAAGGAGCATCCGAAGGAGGGCTCTTATACGAACTATCTATTTGATAAGGGATTAGACAAAATATTGAAGAAGGTTGGGGAGGAATGTACAGAGATTATTATTGCGGCAAAGAATCCTGATCCCGAAGAAATCAAGTATGAGATGTCTGATTTCCTTTATCATGCAATGGTTTTGATGGCTGAAAAGGGTGTGACTTGGGAGGATATCACGAAGGAACTTGCGCAAAGATAATTGCGTATTTTTACAACTTACCAATCCATTTATACAACTTACCATAGTACATCTTGTATATCGTTTTTCTCTTTGCTATTGTGGGATCAGAAAGTGAGGTAACAATATGGAAGAGAAAAGATTATTAGGAAAAGGTTTCACAGGAAATCAACTGAAGATTTTTGCTATTATAGCTATGACAATTGATCATGTAACGGATGTTTTTATACCTGGATATGATACAACGTGGTGGGTAGTCGCATTACATATCATTGGAAGATTGGCGGCTCCTATTATGTGGTTTATGGTTGTGGAGGGTTATCGTCATACAAGGAACCTGAAGAAATATATCACGAGATTGTTCGTATTCTCCATCATAGCACATTTTGCATATAATTTTTGCTTTGGAATACCATTTATCCCATTTCAGACTACCGTGTTAAATCAAACCAGTGTGATATGGCCGTTAGCGTGGGGTGTTGTAGCTCTTTATGTGCATGATGAAAGCAAATGCAATCTGAAAAAATGGCAAAAAACACTCATCACCATGGGAATCTGCTTAATTACATTCCCATCAGATTGGAGCTGCATTGCTGTTCTGTGCATTCTTGGTATTCAGAAATACTATGGAAATATCAAGCTGCAGACTCGTGAAATACTGGTTTATATATCCTTCTATGCTCTTGTGTGGATTTTCTTCGTAAATCCTGTATATGGTCTGATTCAGTTTTGTGTAGTCATTTGCATACCATTTATGATGAATTATAATGGTCAACGAGGTAATTGGAAGGGTATGAAGTGGTTCTTCTATGCATTCTATGTAGGACACCTTGTAATATGTGGAATTATGAGACTGTGTATGCATGGTAATATCGGTTTGATTATTGGTGGATGATTTCCAAAAATTAATACAATTTTAAGATAAATTCGTGGAAAAGATTAGGATAATTCTTAGAATATATGATATAATCATTATGTATCAAAAAACCAGATGAAATTGGAGAAGTGACTATGAAAAATGCGAAAAAAGTTCTTATTGGTTTTTTATGTGTATTGATTACGGGTGTGTTCATACAGTTCCCGACAGAAGCTGCCAATTATGTGGTTACTTTTGTTGCTGCGAACCAGACAACTACACAGATTGTGGAGGCAGGAAAAGATGCTGTTCCACCAACAGATGTCAATGTAAAAGGATATGCATTCTGTGGATGGAGTGTAAATACTAAGAATGTACAGTCTAATTTGACAGCTCAGGCAATTTATCTTCCTGAGAGTGCAGGAAGCGGACAGATTTGTACGACCTATAAAAATGCTCCGGATGGAGTCTTGAGCTATTCAACTGCAACAAATAAATCGTTACAGATATCTACTGCTGCAAGCAATGTTCCGCCGACACCGATGGCTACCCCTTGCACACTCACAGCTGCTCAGACTGTGACTATGAATCCGGTAGGAGTTCCGGGAGTTACGTGCGTTGTACGTTGGTACAATGGTTCTACCAGTGAATTATGGAAGACGGATGTTGTAGCTTATGGAGCATCTCTGCCACAGCCGGCGAATCCATGTCAGGCAGGATTAGAGTTTATCGGATGGGATGGTTCCTGGAATAACATAACCACGGACCGCAACATCATAGCTTGCTATTACAAGAACTATACCGTGAAGTACATTTGCGGTATCTGCGGTGAGGTTCAGGATATTCAATACATCAGACGTGGCGATTCCTGTACGAATTGTACTGCTCATGATCATAGTGGTGTTACCTTTAAGTATTGGGCAGATCCGGTGGTTCAGGAGGATGGAACAACTGCAAAAGTGGTCAGTGTATACGAAGTAAATAAATAGAAATCATATACTAATTAACGACGGACTATATTTTATATATAGTCCGTTTTTTTATATCAAGAACACAAGTAGTATGGAAAAGAGTGGAGGAGTTAATGGAGATTGAGAGAAAACTTCAAATACTAAAGGATTTACGGGAGCAGTCAAATGATAATCAAAATAGAATAAGCAGAACGGAGAATAAGGAAACGAAAAAGAAGGAAACAAAAAAGAAGAGTAAGGCAGTTTCAAGCTTTTCCATTCGTCTTATGGTTGCTGTGTTACTTTTTCTTGGTATTCTTTTGGCAGAGCAATCATCTGATGTAAGGATTCGGAAGGCAACAAAGGAATTGTACCGGGAGATAAGTGTCAATCAAATGGAAAATCTATTCGGGAAAGGACAATATCATGATTGATTTTACTGCTAATATACAATATAATGTATATTATGATGATTTGGAGGAACGAAATGAGAAAACTGGCCTTATCGGATGAGATACTGTTAAGTATCGAGAAACCGGAACGATATATTGGAAACGAAGTAAATTCAATCATGAAGGAGAAGGAGAACGTTGCTATTCGTTTCGCAATGTGTTTTCCGGATGTTTATGAGATTGGAATGTCACATCTGGGGATTCAGATTCTTTATGATATGTTTAACCGCAGAGAAGATGTGTGGTGTGAGAGAGTGTATTCTCCTTGGCCGGATATGGATCACGTATTAAGAGAGAGTAAAATACCGCTTTTTGCACTGGAATCGCAAGATCCAATTAAAGATTTTGATTTTCTTGGTATTACGATTCAATATGAAATGTGTTATACAAATATTCTGCAGGTTATTGATCTGAGTCATATTCCATTAATCGCAAAGGAACGCGGAGAATCAGACCCTATTGTGATTGGCGGAGGTCCTTGTGCATATAATCCGGAACCAATTGCTGACTTTTTTGACTTGTTTTATATTGGAGAGGGCGAGACACAGTATCACCAATTGCTTGATTTATATCGTAATAATAAGGAAAACGGAGGAAGCCGAGAGGATTTCCTGAAAATGGCTTCTGCAATTCCGGGAATTTATGTTCCGAAGTTCTATGATATTGTGTATCAAGAAGATGGTACGATTTTACAACGAAACAAGAATTATGCAGAGGCACCCGATTCGATTAAAAGAGAATTGGTGGTGGATTTGACGAATTCTGTTTATCCCGAAAAACCTGTGGTGCCTTTTATTCGTGCTACTCAGGATCGTGTAGTCATGGAGATCCAAAGAGGCTGTATTCGAGGATGTCGTTTTTGCCAGGCCGGTATGCTGTATCGACCGTTGAGAGAGCGTAATGTAAAAGAGGTGGAGAAGCTTGCTGTAACCATGCTTAAGAATACCGGTCATGAGGAAATATCACTTAGCTCATTAAGTACCAGTGATTATTCGGAATTACCGGAACTAATTGATTATCTTGTTCAGGAATGTTCGAAGCGTTATGTGAATATTTCTCTTCCTTCTCTTAGGATTGATGCATTCTCACTGGAGGTGATGAATAAGGTACAGGATATTAAAAAAAGTAGTCTGACCTTTGCGCCTGAAGCGGGTTCTCAGAGGATGCGTGATGTTATTAATAAAGGATTGACGGAGGATATCATTCTAGAAGGCGCCGGAATGGCTTTTCAGGGTGGCTGGGACAAGGTTAAGCTTTATTTTATGCTGGGACTTCCAACGGAGACGGAGGAAGATATCAAGGAAATTGCAATTTTGAGCGATAAGATTGCGCGTCATTATTATGCTTTGATTCCAAAAGAGAATCGACATGGAAAAGTACAAATTATTGCAAGTACATCATTTTTTATTCCAAAGCCCTTCACTCCATTCCAATGGGCGCCGATGAATACAGCAAAGCAGTTTGAGGACAAGGCTCATTTGCTGAATGATACCTTTAAAGAACAACTAAATCATAAGAGTATTCGTTATAATTGGCATGAATCGGATGTATCAGAGCTAGAAGGCTTTTTTGCAAGAGGTGACAGAAGATGTGCCAAGGTATTACTGGCAGCTTATAAGAAAGGATGCATCTTTGATGCGTGGTCGGATCTGTTTCGCGGAAAAGAATGGATAGAAGCATTCCGGGAGACGAATACAGATATGAGCTTCTATACAACAAGGGAACGTGATTTGGAAGAAGTGCTGCCGTGGGATTTTATTGATATCGGGGTGACAAAGGACTTTATGAAACGTGAATGGGAACAGGCAAGAAAAGAAATTGTCACACCAAACTGCAGGATGAAGTGTAGTGGATGTGGAGCATCTGCATTTAAAGGAGGTGTCTGCATTGAAGCTAAGAATTAAGTTTGCAAAGTATGGTTGTATGAAATTTATCGGTCATCTGGATGTTATGCGTTATTTCCAGAAATGCATGCGAAGAGCTGAAATCCCGATTGCCTACTCGGAAGGCTATTCTCCACATCAGATTATGTCATTTGCGCTTCCTTTGGGCGTAGGAGTTGAGAGCTATGGAGAATATATGGATATTGTAACACGACAGGATGTTTGCTCAGAGCAATTCCTTGCAGCACTTCAAAGTGTTATGGTTGAAGGAATGGAGATTCTTTGTGTTAGAAAATTACCTGAGCAGACGAAAAATGCAATGGCAAGTGTTCAATGGGCAGATTACCGAATCTGTTTTCGGGATACGGTCACAGTATCAATGGAACAGCTTCGGAAGACGATAGAGCATATGATGGAAGAGCCTTCCATTGTTGTCGTGAAGGAAACAAAAAAGTCAACGCGGGAGATTGATTTAAGACCCAATATCAAACGTATGGAACTGGATAATGACCACAGGATTTTTATGTGTCTGAAGTCTGGAAGCGAAGATAATATCAAGCCGGAACTAGTCATGAAGGCAATTTATGAGAGAATTGGAAAAGAGTTTTCAGCCATGGATTATATGATTACACGTGAAGAGCTTTATGGAACGGATTTCATTCCTTTGATTGATTTTGGAGAAGAATTTTGAGTCTAAAAGTAGTAATTACGCAAAAACAGAATAAGTATGTCCAATGTATTTTTGATGGAGACAAACTGATCGAGCTGGCATTTACTCCAATGGACGAACAGATTATTGGTAATATTTATGTTGGACGAGTCAGCAAAGTGATGAACAATCTTTCAGCTGCGTTTGTAAAGATTCGTGAGGATTTGGAATGCTATCTGCCTTTTGATGAGATGATTCCAATCAATCGTGAATGGAAGGAAGGCGATTTGATTATGGTTCAGGTTACTAAGGAAGCCATAAAGACAAAAGCGCCCTCTTTAACAATGAAAGTTTCACTTTCCGGAAAAATGATTGTCATCACGAGAGGAAAACCAGGTATTGGGTATTCCTCAAAGCTGTCTGCAAATCAAAAGAAAAGACTCAAGACGTTTACTGCAGATTGGAACATTAATGACTATGGAATCATCGTACGAACCAATGCAGCAGATTGTGGGGAAGAAGAGATTCAGACAGAATTCCATCAGTTATATGAACAATTTAATAAAATAATGGAATTCGAGAAAAGCAGGGTACTGTATAGCTGTCTTCATCAGTCACCACCAAGCTATATTGAAAGAATACGTGATATCGGAATAGACCAGATTAGTCAAGCTGTTACGGATGTTCCACAGGTGATGCAACAGATGAAAAACTATCTCTCAAAGGAGAATCGTGGAACCGATTATTCCGACAAGCTACGTTTCTATGAGGATAAAATGCTTTCCTTGTATAATTTGTATTCTCTGGAAGCAAAAATATCAGAAGCCTTGGATAAAAAAGTATGGTTAAAGTCAGGAGGCTATCTGGTTATTGAACAAACAGAAACTTTGTCAGTAATTGATGTAAATACTGGGAAGTATACTGGAAAAAACACGTCACAGGAGACCTTTTATAAAATTAATATGGAAGCAGCGAAAGAAGCTGCAAGACAAATTCGCTTACGAAATTTGTCCGGAATGATTTTGATTGATTTCATTAACTTAAACGATTCGGATAAGGAGGATTCCTTAATTCGTTCACTTACCGCCTATTTAAGAGAAGATCCTATACGAACAAACTTTGTTGATATAACCGGATGTAAGCTGGTAGAAATTACAAGAAGAAAGACTACCAGAAGTCTGAAAGAACAATACTATGGTTTGTCATGACGATTACAGGAGGGAAAACTGTATGAGAAACAGATGGAAAAGGACAACAGCAATTTTGCTAAGTATTTCAATGCTTGCAATTTTATTTGACTGCACCGGTCAACAAAAAGCCTATGCAAGTGAACCTTTTGTACTGTCAAGTCTTGATGGCATGGAAATCTCTACAGGCGAAGACGCTCCTTTCTTTACCATAACAGGTGGAGAGGAAGGAATTGATTACGATTATAGCAATGGAGTTCTTACTGTCTTAAGTGACAAACCTTTGTCTGTTGAAGGAAAAAAGGGAGAGGTATCCAAGCATAGAATTGTTCTTGGAGACGCGGAGAATAATCAGGATATTTGCGTTACGATCAAGGATATTACGATTGATTTATCAAAAGAGGTAAGCTCTAATGCCGCCATTGAGATTCCCGACGACTATAAAGGTAATGTCACCCTTACAATTGAGGGAGAGAACAGAATCAAGAGTGTGTCTCACTGTGCAGGAATACAAAAGAATGGAGATATCGATTCCGGTATCCTTACTCTAAATGGAGAGGGTGCGATTTTCGTTAATGGAGGATATGGAGGCGCTGGAATTGGAAGCACCGATGAAAAGGATTGCAATAATATTGTAATTGAATCCGGAACCATCGAATCACAAGGCGGATTTAATGGAGCAGGAATCGGAAGTGGTGAAAAAGGAGATGTTGGTAACCTTATCATTCAGGGTGGAAATGTGAAAGCAACCGGTTATTTCGAAGCGGCCGGAATTGGTGGTGGAGCCTTTGGAATTGTGGATAGTATTGTCATTGACGGTGGAACAATCATGGCAAAAGGAGGCGGAAACTGCGGAAATGGAATTGGTGCCGGAGCCCACAAACAGTGTAAGCATATAACAATTAATGATGGACTTATTTATGCTGAGGGCGGTTATATTGAAAAAAGTAAAACGTGGGGTACAGGGATTGGTTCTTCTCTATATGAGGCAGGAAACAGTATTCATATCAATGGTGGAGAAGTGCACGCGGCCGGATATGGTGAGAAGGGATATGCGATTGGTGGATGGTTCCAGTCAGAAAACGAGAATTCAGCTAGTGAGAGCGGAATCCACATTACAGGCGGCACGGTATTTACCGAAACAACCAATGGTAAAACGGATATTCTTGCTAAGAATGCAGGAGTTTATATTCGTGGAGGAAGTGTAAGAACGTCAAAAATCATTTCAAATACTTCTTCCAACGTTATTCGGAATGCACCAACAGCAATGAAAGAGATTGATCCAAACGAAGAAGTTTTTTTGCATACGATTAGTGGATATCCTGCCAGCACTCTTTTGTCACTTGAGGATCCAATACCTGGTGCGGCTTATTTCAACTCCAAAAAAATGAAAACAGATGAGAACGGAATGCTTTATCTCTATCTTCCCAAAGCATCTGTATCTGAAATGAAAATACCACCGAAGGCTAATTATGGTTATCAGGTTGAATTTGTGACAAATTGTGAGGAGATCATTCCTTCTCAGAGTATATTGCCTGGAGATGTTGTGGCAAGACCAAATGATCCTCAAAAGGAGGGGTACGTATTTGAAGGCTGGTATCTGACAGATAGTAATCAAAAGGATAAGGATAAGTGGGATTTTGTTCACGATAAAGTATCCGGAAATATGATTCTATACGCAGGGTGGGAGCTTAAGAGTGTCAGTGGTAATGAACCGGGAGATACTCCATCCGATCCGAGTGTTTCAAATCCGAGTACACCAAGTGAAAACAAACCATCACCAGATCCGGGAGCTCCCGATCCTACGACATCAGATCCCAATGCTCCGGAACCAGTTACGCCATCCCCGACGCCATCCGGACCGGATGCTCCGGAAAAAAAGGAAGAAACAGATCCAGTTAAGCAGCCAATATCACAGAATGAAACAGCTTTTAAGAATATAGCTGTTACAGTAAAGGGTGAGAAGAATGGAAATCCTGCGAGATACACCTATTCAGGATTAGCGATTCGACCGACTGTTTCGATACAGTATCGGACTGTGGTAAATGGAAAGGTAAAGAAAAAGAAGCTAAAAGAAAATATAGATTACACGGTTTCCTATCATCATAATCTGGAAGCGAATGATGCGTCTGCACAAAGTAATTCTGATGTAAAAACAGATCTTCCTTATGTTGAAATTCGTGGGTTATCGGACTATGATGGTGTTTATCGAAGAAATTTCATAATCGAAAAGAGAGCATTCAGCAAGGTAAAGCTGCAGCCGCTTGCTGATATTACGTCCACAACGAAGGATATGTCTCTGTCATCCAATACGCTGGCGGATATCATTGCGGCAGGGGTACAGGTACAGGATGGAGATCGTGTTCTGGAACCGAGCGAATATGAAGTAGTCTTTTACCGTGACAAAAAGTGTAAGACTGAAATAGCGAAAGAAGATGTCACAGGAGATTTGGAGAAGGACAATACTTACTATGTAAAGGTAAGGTCAAACGGCAATGGGAATTATAGCGCCGGATTCAATAAAAAAGCACAATCAGTGACTGTTTTTTCCGCAAGGACGATTGAGGAGAAGATAGAGATGATTGACCTTTCCAAGTGTATTGTAACAATAAAAGAAAACAGTCAGAGAAGGCCTTATGAATACAATGGAAAAGCTATTAAACCCAAAGTTACGGTTCAGGATCCTACCGGATATGTACTGAAGAAAAATCAGTATAAGGTAGTGTACAAAAATAATGTAAATGCAGGAAACAAGGACAGTTCAGAAGCCCCATGTATTATCATCAAAGGCAAAGGCAAAACGTATGGAAGTATAGAAACGTATTTTGATATTGAAAAAACTTCTCTTAGCAACGTGAAGGTGAAAAAACTCTCCAGCTTTGTTTATTCTGGTAAGGATGAAAGCAAGTCGATACGTCCGGTTGTGACTGACAAAAAGGGCTATCTGGAACAGGATGTTGATTTTTCCATAGCTGTAAAACAATCTGATAGCAATTGGTTATTTGGGAAGACGGCAGAACTGTCACTGACAGCCTTGGATAGCAGCAAGAACTATACGGCAGGAACTCAAAAGGAAAACGTTACGGTAAAGCTGATTCAAAGAAGTCTAAGTAATATATTTGCAGTACGTATTCTTGTCACAGCAAAACAAGGCTATACAAATGAGGAAATCACGAAAGGAGTAGTCCCTAAAATATCAGTATCTTATAATAATACTGCCTTAAAGTGCTCGGAGAAATCAACGTTGGAAGAAATGAAAAATGATACGGACGCGGATTATTATGTGATAGTAAAGAAGAATAACAAGGTTGGGAATGGACAAGTACAAATAATTGGTATCAATAAATACAAGGGAAAAGTAAAGGTCAAATTCCGAATTCGCAAGGTGTAAAAGGAATGTAGAAACAGGAAATCAGACGGAAATAAGACTAGAAATAATGGTTGACGATTGTGAGATTATGTGCTAGTATATTTGAGTATGCCGCATATCTAGGTTATAAGTTTGTCTTTGGACAGCACCAAAGATAGCGAGTAATGGAAACAGATGTTTCTGAAATAGGAGGTAGCCAATTATGTACGCTATTATTGCAACAGGCGGAAAACAGTACAAAGTTTCCGAAGGAGATGTCATCAGAGTTGAAAAGCTTGACGTTGAAACCGGAAAGGCTGTTACTTTTGATCAGGTTTTAGCTGTAAGTGATAAGGATCTTGCTGTCGGCGATGCAGTCGCTAAAGCAACTGTTACTGGAACTGTAACAGATCAGGCAAGAGGTAGAAAAGTTATCGTTTACAGATACAAGAGAAAAACCCAGTATCATAAGAAAAATGGTCATAGGCAAGCATACACTGAAGTGAAAATCGACAAGATTAATGCTTAAGTTATGAAAGACAGGTTATGAGAGATGATAACTGTTACTGTCTATAAAGAAGAAGGCACAGTCATAGGGTTTGAATGTCTTGGTCATGCAGAGTATGCAGAAGCCGGAAGTGATATTGTGTGCGCAGCGGTATCTGCGCTGGTCATCAATACCATTAATTCAATGGATGAATTTCTGAAAGAACCGATTCGTGTGAAAATGGATCAGGATTCCGGGAACATCCGTTGTACATTCTTGAAAACACCAAGTGAAAAGGCAATTCTGTTGTTGGATTCCATGTGTCTTGGTCTCAAAGAGATCGAAAAGAATTACGGTGATAATTACTTACAACTAATAAAATAGGAGGTAAAGAACATGTTAAATATGAACCTTCAATTTTTCGCTCATAAAAAGGGAGTTGGATCTACTAAGAATGGTAGAGATTCCGAGGCGAAAAGATTAGGCGCAAAAAGAGCAGATGGTCAGTTTGTAAAGGCTGGAAACATTTTATACAGACAGCGTGGAACAAAGATTCATCCTGGAATTAACGTTGGACGTGGCGGAGATGATACTTTGTTTGCATTAGTAGATGGCGTTGTCAGATTCGAAAGAAAAGGAAGAGACAAAAAACAGGCTTCCGTATATCCAAAAGAGGATTAATCGTTCGAAATTATGTGGGTTTCAGACAATATTGTTTGAAACCCTCTTTTTTTATGCTATACTAAAGATGTTGAGATATTTCTAGAAAGGTAAAACAAATATGTTTGCAGATAGAGCTAAAATATATGTCAGAAGCGGCAAAGGCGGAGATGGACATGTGAGCTTCCGAAGAGAAAAATATGTTCCTAACGGCGGTCCGGATGGAGGCGACGGAGGTAATGGAGGTTCTGTTATCTTCGAAGTAGACAATGGGCTGAATACATTGACTGATTTCCGACACATCCGTAAGTACTGTGCCGAGCATGGTGAACAGGGCGGAAAGAAGAACTGTCATGGAAAAAATGGTCAGGACATGGTTATTAAAGTACCGGAAGGAACGATTATCAAGGAAGAAGAGACGGGAAAAGTAATTACTGATATGTCTGGTGAGAATCGACGTTTTGTCTTGCTGCAGGGTGGCCATGGTGGAAATGGTAACCAGCACTATGCAACCTCTACCATGCAGGCACCAAAGTATGCGCAGCCGGGACAACCGGCAAGAGAACTCAATCTTTTATTGGAATTAAAGGTTATTGCAGATGTAGGTCTTGTTGGTTATCCAAACGTTGGAAAATCCACATTTCTATCAAGGGTAACAAATGCAACTCCAAAAATAGCAAATTATCATTTTACAACTCTAAACCCCAATCTGGGAGTGGTTGATTTGTCTGAGGGAAAAGGATTTGTTATTGCTGATATTCCGGGTCTTATAGAGGGTGCCTCAGAAGGAATTGGTCTTGGACATGAGTTCCTACGACACATAGAACGTACTAAAGTGATTATTCATATCGTAGATGCAGCATCTACTGAGGGAAGGGACCCTATTGAGGACATTGTTGCAATCAATCGAGAATTGGAAAATTACAATCCTGATATTGCAAAGCGTCCGCAGGTCATTGCAGCAAATAAAATTGATGTTCTTCCGGATGGTGCGGATTCCGATTCCATTCAGAAAATCAAAGATGAGTTTGGAACAAAAGGGATTGAAGTATTCCCTATTTCGGCAGTGAGTGGTAAGGGCGTCCAGGAATTGCTGTATTATGTACAGGGAATGCTGGAGAAACTACCAAAGGAAAAAATTGTTTTTGAACAGGAGTATTTTCCAGAGTTTGAGATTGATTCCACAGAGCCATATCGTGTTATTTATGACGAGGAAGAAAAGCTTTATGTAATTGATGGACCAAGGATTGAAAAAATGTTAGGTTATACTAATCTTGAATCAGAGAAGGGATTTGCATTTTTCCAACGATTCCTGAAGGAAACGGGAATCTTGAAGGAATTGGAGAAATTAGGAATTCAAGATGGGGATACAGTACGAATGTACGGTTTTGACTTTGACTACTACAAATAGAGGGATAAAGCATGGAGATATTTCAGGGGAATTCAGGTTTTGGTGGGATAGCATTAGGGAAGATTAAGGTTCTTGATGGTAAAAAGCCTAGAATAAAGGTCGCAGATGGCGGACCGGAGCGGGAGCTTGCGATTTATGAGCAATCAAAGAGAATAACGTTTCATGGTGAGGGTATGCCAGATCAGCAATTGGATGATGCTATCATTGGGCGTATTATTCATCAGCATATGAACGCGCCTGATGCGGTTATGGATGCTTGTAAATACTTCCGAAATGTATTCCGAAGTATTTTAGATATGTCGATGCAAAAGAAGAGTCGGGAGATGAAGGTCATTGCGAAAAAGCTGATCAGTAATATGATGAGCAATGATGAATCTTTTTTTGATATTGAAGAACCATCGATTGTAGCGGTTGTGAATCTGACATCCCAAGAACTGCTACAGATAGATAAAGGAAAGTTATTGGGACTTCTTATTGAGGATACCTCATCGAATTCCCATATGGCTATACTGGCGAAGGCGATGAGCATTCCAACTATCATTGGATGTGAGATCAATGACGATTGGAATGGAAGAGAAGCGATTGTTGATGGAGGCTGGCGTGTTGTTTATCTGGATCCTGACCAGACAACGAAGGATGATATGGATGAACGCATTCAGTCTGAGAAAGCAAAAGCACTTCAATTGCTGGATTTACGAGGGAAACAAAGCATTACCATGGATGGAAGAGTACTTCATGTCTATGGTAATATCAGCTCTGCCAATGAGGTAGAGATAGCAAATCAATTTGATGCAGAAGGAATTGGCCTATATCGCAGTGAGGTGATCTATATGGAGAATAATCACCTGCCGACGGAAGAAGAATTGTTTCTCGAGTATCGTAAATTAATTAGTGAGATGAAGGACAAGCCGGTTGTTATACGTACGCTGGATATGAGTGCTGACAAGAATCCCGAATATCTACCTATGAGTAAAGAAGGGAACGCGGCACTTGGATGTCGCGGAATACGTTATTGCCTAAGACATCCAGAGATTTTCAAGACGCAGTTACGAGCTATTTTACGCGCTGCCATTTATGGAAATGTATCGGTCATGTATCCTATGATTTCCTCGATGCAAGAGGTTATGAAAGCAAAATCCTTTTTGGATGCTGTGGAGTGGGAATTAGCAAATGAAAATATTCTGTTTCGAGATATTAAGCAAGGTGTTATGATTGAGACACCGGCGGCAGTAATGATATGCGATGATATAGCGAAGAATGTAGATTTTATTTCTATTGGAACGAACGATTTAACACAGTATACGCTTGGAGTCGACCGTGAGAACGCAGACTTAAGTGATATCTGTGATTATCATCATCCGGCTATTCTGAAGATGATTAAAATGGTAGTCGATAGTGGAAGAAAGAGGCATATACCGGTTGGAATATGTGGAGAGTTGGCTGCTGACTGGAACATGACAGAATACTTTATCGAAATTGGAGTTGAAAATCTGTCGGTATCACCGAAAGAAATTTTAAAAATACGTAATAATATAATTAACATGGATCTGGGAGGAAGATAGGAATGAACAGTAAGCAAAGAGCTTATTTAAAAAGTCTTGCAAGTACTATGGAGCCAATATTTCAAGTTGGAAAAGGAAGCGTCACACCGGAGCTGACGGAGGCTATTGGAGAGGCGTTAAATGCGCGAGAATTGATTAAAGTGAGTGTACTCAAGAATTGTATCGATGACCCAAGGGAAATAGCTTCTGTTGTGGCAGAACGCAACCATGCGGAGGTAGTACAGGTGATTGGTAAGAAAATTGTTCTATATAAACAAAATAAAAAGGAACCGAAGATTAAGTTACCGTTGTAATATTTGTTTTGTTATAAAGATATGATATGCGCAGAAAATGCGCAAGAATGAGGTTTGATATGAAAAAGATTGGCATTCTTGGTGGTACCTTTAATCCGATACACATGGGACATCTCATGCTGGCCGAACATGCTTATGAAGAATATCATCTGGATTATGTAATGGTCATGCCAAGCGGCGTGTCATACTTTAAGCGCAATTTGTCTATTCCCGAGGCTTCTATTCGAAGTGAACTTACCGGAATTGCCATTAAAGACAATTCTCATTTTGTTTTATCAGAGATAGAGGTAAAAAGAGAAGGAAATTCCTACACATATGAGACATTGTCGCAGTTACATGAGGAAATGAAAGACGCGAAATTTTACTATATTATCGGAGCCGATACGTTATTCTCCATTGAAAAATGGAAAAATGTTGAGACAATCTTTCGTTTATGTACGATACTTGTAGCTGTACGAAATCATTCTTCTCGAAAGGAACTCGAGGAGAAGGCCTCTGCTTATAACCGGAAATATAATGCAGAGATTTGTTTCCTGGAAATGCCCAATATTGATATTTCTTCAGAGAAAATCAGGGAAATGGTTCGAAAGGGGAAGTCAATTCGATACTATACCCCGAAAGTGGTGGTTGATTATATTAAGGAACATCATTTGTATTTGGAGGATGACAGAGTTTGATTACCGATATTAAAAAGATAAAAATGAGATTAAGAGATGAGCTGGATGATAACCGATATGACCACACGATGGGTGTTGCATATACGGCAGCTGCTTTGGCAATGAGATATCAAGTAGATATGGAAAAGGCTTTTGTTGCTGGTTTGCTTCATGATTGTGCAAAATGTATCGATAATAAAAAGAAACTTCAAATGTGCATCAAACGAGGGATTGCAATCTCAGAAGTTGAAGAGCGGAATCCATTTTTATTGCACGCAAAGCTGGGAAGCTGTTTGGCAAGGGAAGATTATGAGATAGAAGATCAAGAGATTTTGGATGCTATTCAGTATCATTCGACCGGGCGTGAAAACATGACCATGCTGGAAAAAATCATCTTTACTGCGGATTATATTGAACCGGGACGTCAACAGGCACCAAGCCTGAAGGAGATTAGGGAAACAGCTTTTCGCGATATGGATGATGCACTCGTATGGATACTGCATGATACGCTGGAATACATCAAGCTACAAAAGGCAGAACTAGATCCAACCACCTGGAAAGCATATGAATACTATAGCAAAACGAATAAAGAAATGAGAATGGAGTAAGATATGATAACAGAAAAAGAATTAGTGAGTACTATTATACATGCATTAGAGGAGAAAAAGGCGGAGAACGTTACTATCATCAATATTTCTGAATTATCGTCAATTGCTGACTATTTTGTCATTGCAAATGGATCAAACAGTAATCAGATTCAGGCTATGGTTGATAGTGTAATAGAAGAACTTGGAAAGAAGAATGTCAAACCGAGACAGGTAGAAGGCTATCAAAATGCTAGTTGGATCTTGATTGATTTCCAAGATGTAATTGTTCATATATTTGATCGAGAGAGTCGAAATTTCTACGACCTGGAAAGAATTTGGAGAGACGGCTCAATCTTGTTACCTAAAGATTTTGTAGAAGCAGAAATGAAATAAACATATGATAATAGAAAACCCTCATGATTATTCAAAAGAAATCATGAGGGTTTCATAATATCTATTATCTCATCATACGGAATACTCCGAATACCTTACCAAGTACGGTAACATGCTCAACAATAATAGGATCCATGGTGTCGTTCTCGGGCTGAAGTCTGATATGACCTCTTTCTTTATAATAAGTCTTTACTGTAGCGGAATCATCCAATAAAGCAACGATGATATCTCCATTTGTAGCTGTACTGCATTGGTTAACAAAAATCTGATCGCCGTTATAGATACCTACATTAATCATACTGTCACCCTTGACCTTCAAAACAAAGGAATTACCGGAAGGAATCATATCAGCCGGAATAGGGAAATAGCCATCAATATTCTGTTCGGCTAAAATTGGTTGACCTGCAGCTACCGTACCAATAATAGGAAGACTGGCCATCTCGCGTCTGACTACATTAAAGCTGTCATCTAGAATTTCGATAGCTCTGGGTTTAGTAGGATCACGACGAATGTAACCATTTTTTTCTAAAGTCTCTAAATGTGAGTGAACAGAAGATGTGGATTTTAAATGAACTGCTTCACAAATCTCACGAACAGCAGGTGGAAATCCTTTATCTAGAATCTGCTGCTTAATATACTCGAGAATTTCTTCCTGCTTACCGGTGATCTTTCCATATGACATAAACAATACCTCCTATGGTTAACAATCGAATGTATGTACCATTTTTATTTAGTATATCATAGCATAATTTCAAATGCAAACATATATTCCAAATATTTGTTCGAAAAAATGCAATA
>CAYZUC010000046.1:0-22720 GCA_964481705.1 uncultured Lachnospiraceae bacterium | reverse complement strand
TCTTTCTTTAGTATATTGAGATTTAAAAACTTGTCTTTTTCAATCATAGCTTCTCCTATACAAAAAACCCCTGAAACAGTTTCAAGGGTTTTGCTGTGCGTGACAAGATTCGAACTCGCGGCCTTTTGGTCCGTAGCCAAACGCTCTATCCAGCTGAGCTACACGCACGTATCAAGATTGCTGACGTATCAACAACATTGATGATTGTACATTATTTCATGGCGGTTGTCAAGGCTTTTTAATGGTCTCTCTACGGTTTTTCTTCTCTATATAAAGCAGCTTATCCGCATCTCTCATAAGCTCTGTAATTGAGATGTCCTCCGAGCAGACGAACTCCTGATATCCGACCGAGATCTCCACGTAATAATCCTTTTCACGTGTCTCATTAAAGCTCCGAATCCTATCCTTTAGCTCTTGAATCATCGTCTCTGCATAACCCGGTTTCTCACAAATTCTCATAACGACAAATTCATCTCCGCCAATTCGTCCCACCAATTCATCGGCACCCTCCAACGATAGGAAAGAGGCTCCCTTTCGAATTGCGAAATCGCCTTCCATATGACCGAAGGTGTCATTAATCTCTTTGAGATGATCCAAATCTCCAAAAATGAGAACCGCTGTCTTTCCAACGTTATTCTGGTTTAAAGCTACTGCTCTCTCCATGAATCCTCTTCTATTTAGACAACCAGTCAGCGCATCATACTCTGAGATAAAGTTCAAAACCTCATTCTTCTCATTTACTTCTTTTACAAGGCATTCCAGACGAGTCTGAGCCTCTTTTTGTTTTCCACTGACATCATGAAAGTGTAACGCTATTCCAATTTGCATCGACGCGAGATAGATTAATGGCATGTCCTCCGGATTGATTTCAGACAAAAGAAGTCCGTATTGAACCTCACCCGAAAACAGATTAAATGCACTCATAATTCGATTTTGTCTCGCGGCAAAACTGGAAATAATACCATGATTCCTGGTAATTACAGGACGCTCGTCCTGCTTATATGCAATAACCTTATCTCCCTCATGACAAGCTGCCAGGTATAAACGTTCCGGGCATCTCCATTCATCATTCTCCTTATGAACAATAGGTTCATCAAATATATAAAGATATGCGCTTTTGGAGCGGATAACAGAAATTTTCTTCATTGCACCACGATAGAATTCCTGTTCATTATCGATATGGTTCATCATATCACGTGAAATCAGAGGCATAAACCAGGTTTCCTGCTGAAAAGTAGCATACTTATCTGTGCTTGCTTTTAACTGGAAGGATTTGATTGCCCCTTGAATAGAATCCTGAAGGCCCGCCAAACGTTCTCTTTTAACAGGATTCTGGCAACGATTTTTGGCTCCTGTAAAGAAGCCGTTCACTGCAGTGACGAGTGAGTTCGGAGAAATATAAGGAGCATAATCTCCCGATAATACATCATGAATCTGTTGAATCATCTTGTTTGTATCAAGCTGTCTCCAATCTTCCGAGAAGAACACCTTTATGCTCTCCTTCATACATTGATAAAACTGATTATAAACTCCATGCACAATTTCCTCATTTGTATTTGAGAGGACAATCTTATCTAAAATCTTATGACAGAGTGCCGCGGTATAATCATCAAGATTGCTTCGAGAATAAGGAATCTCTACGTCAATTGCCTTTCTCTGATCCATCATACATCCGCAAGAAGCACGATATATCACCTTCGCTGGTGCTATCACCTCCTGTGATGGTAATCCCAGGCAACGGTCTACTGCGCACCGAACAGACATATAGCCCATATCATATCCATTCTGAATGACAGTAGTAAGGGGCGGATTCATCGTCTCTGCTACTTCCCAATTGTCATATCCCGTAATCGCAATATCTTCTCCTATTACAAGTCCTCTTTGTACACATTCCTTGTAAGCAGTATCTGCCATTACGTCATTGGCGCACATAAGTACTTCCGCATCGGGATGACGATCCAGCAAATCATTGACTTGCCTTTCAACGCATGACGTAAAATCTCCGTTCTCTATTCTGTCCGGTTCCATCGCAATCCCGTTCTCAGCGAGGACCTCAAGAACACCTGCTTTTCTCTCTTCTGCATCTGTGTTGCTTGCGGGTCCTGATAAGTAGAGAAAATTGCGATATCCGTGGTGCTTCACAAGATGCTCTGTTAATTCTCTCATACCACGACGATTATCCGAAATGATAGACGTTCCTTTGTGCGTTTCATCGCGTTCTTCAAGCAGTACATAAGGAATACCGGAAAATCTTTGAAGAAATTTTTCCTTATCATTCTCCCTCAAGAAAATGCCCAGAGAGCCATATGAAATAATCAATGCATCGACTTTACCAAGCCACGCATAGTCATAAATTGTATTAAATTGGTAATCAAAATTGTCTTCCATTTCATCGCCGAAATACATGCGATAATAATAGCTGCTATGAATGCCCAAAAAGAACAGAATATTGACGTGCCATTGTTCTGCTGCGCGCTGAATCCCACGCATTACCTCCATGGTATGTGGAGAATTGGCATTTCCAATCAATACGCCAATTGTAAACGTCCTCTTCATTGTCTTCCTCCCATAAACGATACCTTATTACAGTATAGCATATTCACCCCTAAATGCAAAAGAAATCCACCAACTCGCTCTACAATTTCCAGCGAATTTGGTGGATTTTTCTAGTAGACTACCTTTTGTTTCCGGAGTAGTATGATAGCCGGTACAAGCATCACAAAACACATAATGAGGATTAGTATTAGAACCCCGTTTGGACCATGCTTCACGATTCCTTCATACATCGCAAACATGAGATCACCGATAACACTATGCTTTCCTTCCATGGAGTTCGACACTCTTCCGGGAGCAATACAAACAAACATATAGAGTCCCCACATAATCCAAAAAGCCACTTTTCCAAATCTTAAGATCATGGAACATATAAAGAACTGCACACTGATGGCCAGAACTGCCAACACAACGCAAGTAGACGCATGGAACATAATCGGAACCTTTGTTGCATAATCCATAACCTTTATTCCCAGTCCTTTATAAATACCCGTCTCCAATAAATAACTAAGTACAAATACCAGATAATACAAAATAAACTCAAGAAATATCACAACTGCATAGGAAATCAGGAAATTTCTTCTCGTCACACTCATTCCAATCGCATAATTGAAGTCCTGCATTAATGCAATTCCTCTAATAACGACATACACCAGTATCAAAATAATGAATGCCATGAGAGAGCCTAATGGGAATACTCCTTCCTCAGAATTATTTCTTCCATTCATAATAAACATCAACCCAAATCCAAAGAGATATCCCCCAAGCATTATAATTATCATCTGCCATACTTCTGTCTTTCGTATAGCAATCACTCTTCGTATTGCATTTATCATCGGCCTACCTCATATCTTTCTAATGCACGACCCAAAAGCGGACTCAAACCAAGGTATAACAAGACAGATGCAGTCAAAAATGGCAACATCTGAACAAGGTTTCTATGGAAGTCAAACCTTATTCCATTTTCATTTCCGAAAACAAAGCTGAGTATACCCCCTACCACAAAAACCGCTACCACTGACAGTAAAAAGAGGCACCCTCCTTTTTTTCCAAATTTCAGACATATAACCATTGTAATCTCTCCCATCGCCGCCAAAAGTATAAATCCCAAAAGCGGATAATGAAATCCAGAAAACATCCTGTGTCCCGTCAATCGAAATGCGATTTCATAAGCAACTCCCAGGATGATTGTCATCTCTATTATATAGATAACATTCATTACATGAATCCCCCAGAATGCTCCTTTTCTCCGCTCTCCCAAAGAAATGGTAAGTGGTAAATCATATTCGTATATGGTTATTGGCATAATACTTAAAAATACTGCTGACATACACAATACATAGAACGAAATACTCTGCAGAAAGCTTCCAAAATCATCACCACCAGCCATAATGAACCTTAGCAAGATAAAATACATAACTGATATCGCAACGATAACACCAACAAAGTACTCTGCTCTCCTCCCCCAATATCGAAATAATCTATTTGACATTTTCTTTTCCTCTTTTCCAGAATTGTTTAATCCATCCCACACAAAGCCACAAACAGGTTCTGTAATAATAACTGCTGTACCGTAACCTCGGTGCTTTCCGGAATTCTCTGTTTCTCTTCCAGCATGACTGTTACATTTTTAGCCCTGCCACTTGCTTCTGTATGATAGACCTTCAAACCATTGCATACACGATCTACATCCTCTGCTTTTCCACTTATACGATAGCTTCTCTCCAGAAGCTCTTGTGTATTTTCTTTTAGGAGGATACTGCCATCACGAATGATAATGACCTCTTCAAAGACATCGGAAGCTTCTTCAATAATATGGGTTGATATGACAAAGGTTCTGCCGGTATCCATATACTCCTGTAACAATATCTTATAGAAATACTCACGCATAACAACGTCGAGTCCTGCAACCGGTTCATCCAAAAAGGTAAATTCTGCTTTGCTCGCAAGTGCAACAATAATTGTCACCATTGATAGCATTCCTTTTGAAAGCTGACCTAGCTTCTGTTTTGTATCTAACTCGAATTTCTGTAACAATCTCTGTGCCATTTCTTCATCCCAATTAGGATAGTAAATGGATGCTGTCTTTAAGTACTCCTTTATCTTCACCTTATTTGTTGAATTACCAAAGGTAGATAGACTTAGTTCTCTGGCGAAACAGATATGATCCAATGCTTTCTGATTCTCCCAAACCTTCTCCTGATCCAGTCTTACTTCACCTGATGTGGCTGGATTCTGTGCACTCATAATAGAAAGCAGCGTTGTTTTACCCGCACCGTTTCTTCCAATTAGTCCATATATTTTACCTTTTTCCAGAGTCAGATTCACATCCTTCAAAACCTGTTTTTTTCCATAGCTTTTATAAATTCCGCTGCATATGATTTGATCGTACATTTTCTCCTCCTAATCAGTTATTGTCCTGATCCTTTTCTATCATTTTAATAAGATCCTGTTTGTTGATTCCAAGACTGGCTGCCTCTGTCAGCAACCTCTTTATATAGCTATCATAAAAATCTTCACGTCTTCTTTCCATGATTTTCTCTTTTGCTCCTGTTGTTACAAACATGCCGATACCTCTCTTCTTGTATAGTATTCCTTCTTCTACTAAAATATTGATACCCTTAGCGGCTGTCGCCGGATTAATGGAATAGTTCTTTGCGAGTTCATTTGTACTTGGTACACGCTCTTCTTCAAGAATAATCTCGCGCAAAATATCGTTTTCAATCATCTCACTGATTTGCAGGTAAATGGACTTTTCCTGTGTCAGTATTTCATTCATGCGTTCTCACCCTCTTTCCAAATCCCAATCTATCGTTGTATATGTTCGTCGGTTCATTACTTGTGTAGTTAACCATATCACTAACATATATTGTTGTCAACTACTTTTTTTTAAAAAGCAAAAAAAGATTGCGTGTAATAGGACAAATCCCATTACCGCAATCCTTTTCTTATAAGTTTACATAATGTCTATTCTTCTCCCAAAGACATATAATCTCCAGACTGATACTCTCCGGCTACATCATTATAAAGCAAAGCTGTTCCGGTTATTCCACTGATAGAGTCCATGGTGGTTGCTGCACTAATCTCCTGATAATTTCCATTCTCATAGACTAATCTAAGAAAACCATTCCCATTTGCCCCTGTTCCGCCTGAGGTTTCATTGATGGGCATCACGTCATACTCTGTTCCATCAGATTCCGTATTTCCACCGGCTCCTCCATTTGCGTCTTCTGTTGTGCTTGTTTCTCCGGTTGTGAGATTTCCCGCACCTGTTCCCATGTTGTTCATGACGATCAGATCACGATACCCATTGGTAAGCGTTTCACTGACAATAATTGGAGCGCCGATTCCCTGGAATTCCTGCATCACCTGCCATGTACCGTCTTCGGCTGTCTCTAAAATCAGTAGATTACCATTATTCTGACTCATGGAACCCTGATCGGTATTACCCGTTGTATCACCGGCTGTTCCCGATTCAGCACCTGTGGTTCCTGTAGTGTCACCGGTTGTTCCTGCTGTGTCGCCGGCCGTTCCGGTTGTATCACCGGTGGTTCCTGCTGTATCACCGGTTGTCCCGGTTGTATCACCCGCTGTTCCGGCTGAGCGAGTCGGACCAGTCGATCCCGTTTCACGTGCCATCCCGGAAGTGCCACCAGCAGCACCTGTGTCGCCGCCATTTATCCCCTGATTCGTATTCCAGGTATCAATCCCGTCTCCCATTACAATGGCGACCATTTCGTCAGTTCCGTCTTCATTCAAATCCATTGTATTGTAATAGTATCGGGTTCCCCCCAAATCATCGTCTCCTATTTCATAACGTGATTGGAGTAGCTTTTCTAATTCCGGATGTCTCTCTGTTTCGGATTCCTGCGTACTAATGGTGTCCGGCATACCCGGAATCAAATCAACTGGATCTGTAACCACATCAGCTACATCTTCTATTACTTCTCCAGCACCTTCTACAACAGAATCGCCGGCTTCCTCCAAGCTTCCGACCTCTTCTGTGCTCTGAACATCAGATTCATCCTTGGTACCACATCCTGTCAACATACAGCTCATCAGGATTGCAATCATAAATTTTGTTCTATTCCTTTTCATAACCAATCTCCTCACTGTTTTACATATTTTACAATCTACAATCCTATCGTTTCCACGAATTTTATAAAATATGCAAGTGATTCAAATTAGTTTGAAAAATATTGATCAAGACCATTAGCAATTCCGGTCGCAACCTTATTCTGATAATCTGCAGAAGCTAAATTACTATCTTCGACCGGATTGGTCAAATATCCCATTTCTACTATAGTGACTGGTACTGCACACCAGTTAATTCCACTCATGGTATCTGTTTCCCATACGTATTCTTTTTTACAGCCTGTTGATGCCACCATAGAATCTAATACACAATCCGATAGTTTTCTACTTTGAGCATAAATAGCTGCACAATACGGATTTGCCGAAGTTGGGCAGATAGTCATAGCCCCATTCACTGATGCGTTGTTAGAACCATTTGCATGAATTCGGACAAAAGCACCTGCTCCAGCATTGTTTGCTATAGCTGCTCTCTCACTATTACTGATATTTACATCATTTGTGTCTCTTGTCATAATGACCTGATAACCCCGATTGATAAGCTCTGCCTGTAATCTTTTTGCCACTTGAAGATTCAAGTCGTACTCAGCGAGTCCTGTAGTCGTTCCTCTGGTTCCTGAGCTTACCTTTGCTTTCATCGTCGAAGCACCGGGACCAATTGGTTCCTTTTCATTATTACCCTTACTCTGATGTCCCGGATCGATTACTACAAGCTTACCGCCTGCTGTCTGTGGAGCAGGGACAGCCAGTGTGGCCTCGGACGTCATTTCTGTAGCCGCTTCTTCTGTATTGACACTCTCTTTTCCGCTTGTATCTGCAGAAATTTGTGATACTGTCTCCGTTTTTTCGATTGTACTTTCTTCGCTCTCCTGCTCTGTCCTTTCCTCCGAGGTCTCCTCAGTAGTCTCGGCAGACAAGGGCTCCTCCGTCTGTACCATACTATCTGTACCTTCCATCACAATCTCCGGAATAGTCTCTGTTTCCTCCGTCTGTACTTCACCCATATTCCTTTCCTTACATCCTGTCAGCAAGAAAATCATTGCAATACAAGTGATAAAATATAAAATAAAATGTTTTTTCATTACAATACCCACTCTCTCATAAAATATTTCTCATTCTATCATATTTCGTTCAAAGCTTCTACCACATTTACATGCACCCATAATTTGGTTCGTATCTTAATATTTGATTAAAATAAAAACATTTATAACACAAATGACATCTTTGTGTTATAATCTATTGTGGTAATAAAACCGAATTGATGTCAGAAAGAGAGGATTTATACTTATGAACAAAAGAAGCTTATCACTTCTTGTAGCATTATCTTGCGGTATAGCTCTTACCGGTTGTGGAAAAAAGGAGCCTGTCGCACCTGTAGAAGTAGAGACTCCGGTCATTGAGATTTCCGAAAATACGGTTGAAGAGGAAACGGAAGAAACTACTGTTGAAGAAGAAGAAACTCGCGAAGGAATGTATCGCAGTGAGTTAACAAATGAATGGATTGATGAAGCATTGAAAGACCAAAGACCAATTGCAGCTATGGTCGACAATGAGAAAACTGCTCTTCCTCATTACGGATTAAACAAAGCAGATGTAATTTACGAAATGACTAACAGCATGCAGAATGACGGTGTTACTCGATTCATGGTTATGGTTAAGGATTGGGGTAATATTGAACAGCTCGGAAGTATCCGTAGTGTTAGACCTACAAACCTTCAGATTGCACCTGAGTGGAACGCAGTTGTTTGTCACGATGGTGGACCGTTCTGGATTGATGTATTTCTTGAGAATGATTTTGTGGAGCATTTCAGTGGTACCTTCTCACGTGTTAACAATGGAAAGGCAAGAGAGTTTACTGAGTACATTTTACCGGGAGATCTCGAAAAGAACTTCAAGAATTCCGGCTATAGTGTAACATACAATAAGTACTACACAGGAACTCATTATCAGTTTGCAAGCGAGAAGAATCCGGTAGATTTATCCGATAATGCAAATGCAAAATCTGCCACAAAGGTTACACTTCCTTTCCATCATAATAATCCTTGGTTGGATTACAATGCAGAGGAAGGTCTCTACTATTATTCCGAGTATGGTTCTGAGCATGTGGATCCAGGCGATGATAACAAGACACTTACCTTCAAGAATCTATTAATTCAGAATGCTGAGGTTAACGTATTGGATGATCATGGCTACATGATGTTCTACTCGGTTGCATCCGACCGTCAGGGTTACTACATTACAAACGGTAAATGTATCCCTGTTACCTGGACAAAGATTGATGATTTAAATCCTACCAGATATTACGATTCTGATGGAAATGAAATTAAGATCAACACCGGTAAGACCTATGTCGCTTTGGTTCCTGAAGATGACTGGGCTGACTTAGTAATTGAATAATCTACAGATATGATAAAAGTGCCATCATCCAATTTCCGATGATGGCACTTTTTTATTGTTTGATTCGAAATAGTCCATGAACATTACAATAAGCATATACTAAGCCATGTCCACTCATTCGGAATCTCGTTTCTGCATTTCCTTCCGGATACAGCTTAACCATTTCCATATGATCACTCGTTATCAATGCAAGAAATGAAATGTAATGCTGCTTTGTCATAGGATGGTCTAATGTGACATAATACTCATTCTCCACCCTTTCCACTTTTATGTCATGCTCTTCATCACAGTCCTCAGCTTCCAAAACCGGCAGGGTAATTCCACAGCAACTGACCAATCCTTCTCCAAGGGAATGAACAACATTCCCGCAAACGGGACAAACATAGAATTTGGATCGCAGCATATTTCCACCTGCGTTTTCATTGGTGATGTAATCTCCTGACAGTAATTCCACAACGGAGATTCCCAATGCTTCTGCCAAGGGCTCCAACATCATAATATCAGGCAATCCTCTCATAGTTTCCCACTTGCTCACTGTCTTGGCACTTACACATAAATGCTCAGCAAGTTCTTTCTGCGTCATTCCCTTTTTTTCCCGCAGCTCCTTTATCGTTACTCCTGTTACATAATGGTTCATTTTCCTTCACTATCCTTTCCTACGCCTTCTCCTGCGCATTCTCCTTTATTCAATCTTATTATATGACATTTCCTTTCACAACCTCCGAATCGTAGACATGTCATAATTCTGTCAAAATTCAACTACCCTTTTCTCCCCCCATTCTACGCTATTTCATACATAATTCCAAGTAAGTACCAAAAAAATTGAGAAAAATTACAAATTTCTATTTGCAATCTGTTAATATTATGTTACAATGTTGTTACATTCAAAAAACAAAAAGGGGGAGATGTGCGAGTTCTAATCGCACCAAAAGAATATGAAATATTCCAAAGTACTTGCAAGTTGCCTCGCCGGTGTCTTATCACTTATGGCAATCGTAACGCCTGTCTTTGCACAACCAATTGTAAATCATTCTAGTCAGCTTTCTCAGATTACACCTTCCGAAGAGTTTAATTCGGAGCTTTCCGGAGATTTGTCCTCTTCCACGATAGAGGTTACCGGTACTGTAAATTATAAAAAAGCTTATGAAATGCTTAATCTCATGAATGAGCAAAGAGCTAAGGTTGGTGTGGCTCCTCTCAAAATGGATCAGAATTGTCTCGATACAGCTATGCAAAGAGCCGCAGAGATTTATGTGAAGTTCTCACACACCAGACCGGATGGCTCCAATTTCCCTATGTTTGGTGAGAATATTCTCTACAGCTTCAGCAATGATGTTCGCTATAACTTGAAGATTTGGCTTGATTCACCCGGACATAGAGAGAATATCGAATTAAAGGACTATGAATACTGTGGAGTTGGCAATATATCGATTAATGGATATAACTATTGGGTACAAGTATTTGGATTTCAGGTAGGAGACAAATATAAATATGTTCCGGCTACCAAATCCGATTTCGTTGGTACGAAGACATATACTGTTAAGCTTAAAAAGGACATCCCTCAAAGTATAACAGTTAAGTTCAACCCCAACGGGGGCTCAGTAGATGTTTCGTCCAAGCAAGTTGCTTTCAAGGATTACTACGGTACGCTTCCCGAGCCTAAGAGAACGGGATATTATTTCAATGGCTGGTATACAGCAAAAAGTGGTGGAAAGCATATCACTTCTGCTTCTATAATGAGTAAAACAAAGAACCACTCCCTATATGCCCATTGGAAAAAGAACTCCTACAAGGTAACCTATGCAACAGAATTTCCAGCAAAAGGATACAATCTGCATGCTGATACCGGATTATACATAAAGACCAAAAAGATTGTTTATAAAAACAAATACTCTATACCGGCTGCGCCCAAGCTAACCAAGGAGAATAAAAAGCTTTATCGTTTCCGTGGCTGGTATGACTCACCTACTGGTGGAAAGAAAATTAAATCTTCCACGAAACATCTTACAGATGGCGATGTTACGCTCTACGCCAGATGGGAAAAGAAATAACGCTTACAAGAACTCTCCAAATATATTTGCTCTCTTTTAAAAAAGCACTCTGCCGAGTGCTTTTTTTACATCATGCATATTTCCACTGTGGTACCTTGATTCACAATACTACTTACCAGAATAGTTCCACCATGCGCTTCCACAATCTGCTTTGCAATTGCCATTCCAAGGCCGGTTCCCTCGGTACTTGCCTCTGTACTGGTCCCACGATAATACCTTTGAAACAATCCCTTCAATGTCTCATCTGTCATACCGCATCCGTGATCCTCAATAATGATTTTGATTCCCCCATCTCGAAGGACAGATACATCAATAGCGGTATGAGCATCATTATACTTAAGTGCATTCACAAGAACATTAGTCAATGCTCTTCGGAGCAATCCGGAGTCAAATTCTGTTATGACATCCTCTTCACCTTCAAAGGTAATGAGGCGTTCTTCATAGTCAGGTGAATTTAGCAAATCAATAATAATCTCTTTGACCAAACGGCTTAGGCACTGCTTTTCTTTTCGAAGGGGAAGCATATTGCTTTGTAACTGATAGGTCAGTTTCAAATCATCAACGAGTCCCTCTGTATATAAGGTATTCTTTAGAATGATTCTTCCATAATTCCTTATCTGTTCCTCTGTATGCTCCTCTTCCTCCATAAGCATTTCCGCATATCCGCGTATTGGCGCCAGTGGTGTCTTCAGATCATGTGTAATATTTGCGAGCCATTCTTGCTTCGCTTTTTCATCCTGCTCCCTTCTCATATCACCAGCCTTGATGTCCTGATTGAGGAGCTCAATTCCTTCATAGATTTCGCTTAAGAAGGAGCTTTTCATATTCCCTTTATATTCTCTGGATGCAACTGCCTGCAGTGCTTCACATATCTGTCTCATATGACGGGAAATCAGAGTATTATAAAATATGGTAATTCCTATCAGCAATAATGCTGTGAACGCAAGAATTGACACAATCAGAACTTTGCTGGAGTTGTATCTGGCAGTATCAACATAAGCAACTATCTTCTCTATAGACATCGGAAATCCAATCAGATAGGTATAAGAGCTGTTTTCTCCTGACTTACTTCCAATAAAAACAGAATCCTTTCCGGAACGATTTTGAAAACGTTCCAACAATTCATATGGTAAATACGAATCTGCGATGTCAGAGGGCTTGTCATACGAGTAAACCTCCTTGCCAGTCTGATCCAGTATCTGTATCCATAAATTATTCTCTCTCAGAAGCGATAATCCCTGCTCTGACACTGCTGCTCCCCCCTCCGAAAGGGATAAGTATTCTTCAAAATCCTGTGTGAAGTTCTTGGGCCAATTACTATTAACCACGGTGCCATCACTTTTCACAGACGTAGAAGAGTAAAAGTACGTAAAGCCGGAGGCAATTCCGATTCCAATCAGAAGAATCACAGGTATCATAAAAAATTTCAGGAAATCACGCGACAGTCTCATAGGGTATCACCTGATGCAAACTTGTAACCAAGCCCTTTCACAGTAATAAGAATCCTTGGATCAGACGCATCTTCCTCCAGCTTCTCACGTAAGTGGCGAATATGAACCATGATCGTATTATCACAGACTACACTTTCCTCGCCCCAAACCATTTCATACAAGCGCTCTTTGCTGATAATACGCCCTGCATTCTCCATCATATATTTCAGTAACCCATACTCCTTTGCTGTCAGCTCCAAGAGCTTATCATCTTTATATACGGTGCATGCATCCGAATGAAGTGAGATTCTTCCAATTTGAAGTACCTCTTCCTTATCCCCACCGTTACTTATGTATGCGTTTCTTCGAAGCTGGGACTTAATACGGTAGACAACCTCCTTGGGACTAAATGGCTTTGTAACATAATCATCGCCTCCAGAAGCAAGACCCAGAATTTTGTCCACATCATCATTTTTAGAAGACAGGAAAATAATTGGGCAATGCGAGAACGTACGTATTCTTCGGCACAATTCGATCCCATCCATATCAGGAAGCATAATGTCCAAAACCACGATATCCGGCTCGAAGGACTTGCATTGCTTATATGCGTCCTCAGCAGAATACGACTTGTGGATATTGGTATAGCCTTCTTTCCCCAAGGCCTCCTCGAGCATATCCGAGATATCCGGTTCATCATCTACCAGCAGTATTTTCTCTGTCATAATCGTTTCTCCTCAACAGACCTTTCCTAGTCTCTAATACTTTGACAATGTACGTAACAGCCATTGACCTTCCTGTTTAAGGTCCTTCTGCTCAAAACCATTTGTTTTTTTACAATCGGCATTAATCAGAGCCGATGTCTCATCTTTATTCGATAGATTCCAGCAAATATATCCAACCCCATATTGATCGAGTACAGATATCCATTTATCAGCCATAGCATCGTCCGGCGCCCCATTTCCGGAGTAATCTACCGTTCCAAATTCACTTACCAAAAGAGGAACCCCCTGTTCACAGGCTCTTTTAAATTCTTCCAGTCGGTCGTCTCGGTGACTGGCGGCATAAAAGTGGTAAGCATATACTAAATTCTGATATGGTAATGGGTTGTTCAGTGGCTCTGTTGGCGTGGACGAAAAATTAGGTGTTCCGACGATAATAAGCGACTGTGGACTATTATTCCGAATCACTGGGATAACTGCATCCGCATATTCCTTTATAGAAGACCAATCTCCTCCATTCCCATTTGGTTCATTGCAGATCTCATATAATACATAGGGGTTATCTGCGTACTTTTTCGAGAACATATCAAAAAATGAAATCGCTTCCTGTTCATGTATCCTTGGGTCTCCATCGCTTAATATATGCCAGTCAAGGATAACATACAATCCAGCATTGGATGCATAAGTGACTGCATCCTCAATCAGATGATTCAGCTTTTCCTGATCTCCTCCTGCACAATAACCATCATATTCCTCTGTATAATTCGTAATACGTACTACATTACAATTCCACTCATCATGCATCTGAGTGAAAAGCTGTTGATTCACATACTCTGGAAACCACTGAATTCCATGTGTACTAATTCCACGTAACTGAAAAGGCTTACCATCTGCATCGCATATTCTGGAACCAATTACCTGGAGGCCATTTGTTGATATGGGCTCAGAAGATTCCTTCTCTATATCCACTGATTGTTCTGAACTTTCTTCGCTGACCTTAGGGTCATCCTCCATATCTTCTTCCGACTCTGAATCCGTTTCTCTTTGTGCGTTTGTCTCTACCTGTTTGATAGCATCTTCGAGATCGGTCGATAATTCTAATCTTTGAAAGGATTCTGCCTCCGGCAGTTTCATATAAAATCCGTTCGTCTCATCCAAACCCGCCTTCAGATTCTTAGCAGACAGGTCCAGTATATGACCCCCCTTTTTCTTATCCTCGGAAAGAAAGTGAAAATGCCACCCGCTCACATTGAGTCCATTCATATAGTCCGGACAATACAAAGCAACCACTGTTCCGGCAATGCTCTGATAGTCAAAAACTGTCTGGTCTGTCTCCATGACTTCGTTCAATGGTCGATACGGTTCTTTCTGACTACACTCACTCCTTACCCGCATGGTATCAAACGTACCTGTTATTTTGGCCATATAAAAAGAATTTCTTCCTTGTCGTTCCACAATCCCGGTTAACTGACTCTTTAAATCCTCGACATCAGAAACTTCCAAAAGTTCCTTCTCTTCATCACAATCAAAATAAGTCACATCTGAAAATGGTATTGTAACATCATCATCCGGTATCGTAATGCTTCCATCGCTGAGCGCCTGATAGACAACTCCATCCAACAGAATGAGTTCTCCATTCAGTTCATCAAAAGTGCCGATACCGATATCACCATGCTCTTTCATTTCTTTTATTGTTATGCTTCCCGTATACTCCCCCAAAGTTAATGATTGGAGCAACGCGGTTTGATATAAATCATCACGATTACTCTGATCATTACTGCAAGCGGTAAGTCCAATCACTAAAACAAACAACATTACGGTAATAAAAACTCTCTTTTGTATCTTACTCATGCTCTATCCCTCTCCCATACTAGCTCAAAGATAAATCCATTTCTAAATTCCACCTGTGGTCTCCAAACTGCCCACCGGTACACCCAATATCGGCGGCTCATCAGGCTCACTCATATCGATTGACATAATGCAGCTTCGCTTCCTCAGTATACTGTTTGATAAACTCGGTCTTAGCGTCCGTGTAAGCATCTCTGTTGTGTTCATACTCTTTCCATAGAGTAAGCTTTAACTCTTCATATTCTCTCGCAATATCAGGATTTCCATTTAGATAATCTCGAAAATACAACTCATCATGATCACCCGGAAGCCGAATATGAATATGAAAAACGCGCTTGGCAAATCCATACTTGGTATAACCCTTGTTCATCGTTACTCGCGTATCGCTCTTCCACATGCAAAGATAACCCTTGTCGGAAAGTAATTGACTTACCATATCCAACTCTGCTTTTCTCTTTACCTCAATCAAAATGTCAACCGTGGGCTTCGCCATAATCTCTCTGATTGCAGTACTTCCGATATGGGAGATTCGAATCACCTCAACATCACCAAGAATTTTCTTTAATTGCAGGTATTCATCCTCATACCACTTGTCCCACTCATTACTATGTTCTGTCAAAATAATAGGAAACAACTGCCAGAGTTCTTCCATCGTCATCTCCGATAATTCCTTTGGCATCTTATTAACATCCTTTCCGATTAGATCGTACCTGCTTTTCATTCAAAGGTAAGACGGAATATGCTTCCTCAGCTTCATAGATAGCCAAGAAATTGAAAAGGGGATACATAAAATAGACTACATGTTTTGCCGTCATAATATCATTTTTAACTAATTTAATCAAATCAAAAATCTATACTTGCTTCTTCACACTCTCACGACGCTTTCTCTTTTCCTGATAGAGAATTTTGTCCGCTTCTGCCAGAATCTCTGTAATAGATATCTCTTCTGAACACTTATATTCTCGATAACCCAAGGAAAGCTCAATATAGTAATCTTTTTCGGAATCCGTATTGTATTGATCCATTAATAATTTCAAACTATGAACCATATTTTTCGCACACTCAACCTCATCACTGATTCTCATTAACACAAACTCATCTCCGCCAATGCGCCCAACAATATCCTTTTCTTGTTTCATATGTTCAAGATAGTATGCTGCTTTTTTAATTGCAAAATCGCCCTCGATATGACCATATGTATCGTTGATTTCTTTCAGATGATCTAAATCGCAAAAAATAATTGCCGCATTCTTTCCTATATTTTCATTATTTAAAGCAAGCGCACGTTCCATAAAACCTCTTCTATTCAAACAAGATGTCAGTTCATCATACCCGGATATAAAATTCAGAACTTCATTTTTCTCATTCACTTCCTTAATCAATGCTTGTAAGCATTCCTGCGCAACGCGTTGTTTACAACTTACTGCATGAACATGCAGAGCAATTCCTATCTGCATGGATGCCGAGTAAATCAGAGAAATATCCTCAGGCTGGATTTCTGACAATAATAGTCCATATTGAACTTCGCCTGAAAACAGATTAAAAGCACTCATTACGATGTTTCGATCATAACTGCAGTATGAAAGCATTCCATTTTTTTTCGTAATAACAGGTCGTTGCTCACTCTCATATGCTACAATCAGATCTCCCCTATGGTAAGAAGCCAGTAACAAACGTTCTGGGCATATCCATTCTTCATCACCTTTATGTACTATAGGTCTTTCAAATATAAATAAGTATGCACTCCGAGACTTAAGTGCAGAAATCTTTTTCATTGCTTCACGATAGAATTTCTGTTCATTATCAATATGATTCATCATATCCCGTGAAATCTGCGGCATAAACCAAGATTCTCGCTGGAACGCAGAGTACTTGTCCGTACTAGCCTTTAATTGAAACGATTTCATCGTTCCCTGAATGGAATCCAATAGACTAGATAAACGTTCTCTTTTCACAGGATTCTGACATCGAAGCATCGCTCCAGTAAAAAAGCTGTTTATCGCTGACGTTAATGAATTGGCAGAAATATATGTCATATAAGGTCCCAGTAATGTACTGTTCACTTGTTTGATTATTCTCGCAGAATCCAGCTGTCTCCACTGATCAGAAAAGAAGAGTGGAATACTCTCCTGCAGATTATTGTATATTTGCTGATACACTCCCTGAAGGATATCATCATTCATATTTACCAAAATAATCTTGTCCAATATTTTCTTACTCAAATCTTCAATATATTCCTCTGGTTTCCTGTGATTAAATGCCCTTTCCACCTCAATAACCTCACGAAGTTTCATCTTGCATCCACAAGAAGCACGTAAAATCACTTCTGCAGGAGCCACAATATTTCGCGGTGCTTTTCCCATACAAAGTTCAATCGCACATTGTACCGATTGATAACCCATATCGTAACCATTTTGAAGGATTGTCGTAAGAGGAGGATTCATAGTCTCTGCTACTTCCCAGTCATCATAACCGGTGATTGCGATATCCACTCCAACCACCAATCCTCTCTTAATGCATTCTTTGTAAGCCGTATCTGCCATAATATCATTCGCACACATCAGAACCTGCGTATCCGGATGACAATTCAGTAAATGATTCACCTTCTCCTCAACGCAGGAAGTGAAATCTCCAATTTCAATTCTGCTTGCATCTAATTCCACTCCATGCTTCTTAAGTGCATCCATAACTCCGAATTTTCTTTCTTCTGCATCGGTATTATTCTCAGGTCCAGAAAGATAAACAAAGTTGCGGTAACCATGCGTCTGTACCAGATGCTCTGTAAGCTTGTACATACCATGGTAGTTATCGGATATGATTGAAGTTCCTTTATAACTTTCGTCTCGCTCCTCAATCAATACATATGGAATACCGGTAAACTTACTTAAAAATTTCTCTTTGTCATTTTCCTGAAGAAAAATACCAAGTGAACCATAAGAAATAATTAATACATCTACTTTTCCCAGCCACGCATATTCATAAATTGTATTAAACTGATAATCATAGTTACTTTCCTGTTCATCACCAAAATAAGCACGATAGTAATAACTGCTGTGAATACCTAGGAAAAACAGAATATTTACGTCTTCCTGTTTCTCAGCATTATAAATTCCTCGCATTAATTCCATTGTATGTGGAGAAGTTGCATTTCCAATCAATACCCCTATTGTATACTTCTTTTTCATTAAAAAGCTCCTATTTCTCCATTCGGTAACTAAACTCTAAACCTTGCGATTGCGTTCTGAAGAGCCGATGCTTCTTCACCTAACTGACAGGCTTCCGTATTCAGTTGTTCTGCCGAGATTAATTGTCTACGTGCCGCTTCATCTACTTCCTCTGATGTTGCCGCTGTTTCCTCCAGTGTTGCCGTAATATTTGATATTGCTTCAACGGTATCATTTTTTGTTAGAGATATTCTCTCCAACTGTTTTGTAATACCACTAATATTCTCATTCAAATCCTCGACATGCTGCGTGATTTCTCCAAAGGCCTTCATGGTATTTTCCAGCGCTTCTCCCTGTTGAAGTACCGTCTCTTCTGCATTCTGTGCAGTTTCCACTGTTTCAATTATTTTGGACTGAATAGATGTCACAATCGTTCCTATTCTACTGGATGATTCGAATGATTCCTCCGAAAGTTTTCTAATTTGTTCTGCAACGACTGCAAAGCCTTTTCCCGAGGTTCCTACTCTGGCGGCCTCAATAGATGCATTTAATGAGAGTAAATTGGTTTGATCAGCAATATTGCTCATTGTGGTAACAATATCACTGATAGTCATCGATTCCATTTTTAGCTCATTGATTCCTTCTATTACCACTCTCGTGATATCTGCAGTAGCATATGATTTCTGTCCCAGTTCCTGAAGTGCAGATATACTAAAATCAATAATCCCTTCTGTTTGCTCTGATAGAGATGCAATCTGATTTGCACTTTTTTCAGCCTCTCCAATCATATCGTCAAGATGCGTCATCTTAGTTTGACAAACAACAGCATCCTCTGCCTGCATAGAAAGAGCCTCATCAATCTGACTGATTGCTGTAGAAATTGCTTTCGAAGTCTTTACAAACTCTCCCGATGAACTAGCAACTGAATCTGCTGAGAGCGCTACTGAAGAAGATACCTCTGTTGTTGTGTGAATCAATCCCTTCATCCCTATTAGCATACCAGAAATGTGCTTCGTCAATTGCCGAAACTCGTCTTTTCTCTTTGTGTGAATTTCGACTGTTAGATTACCTTCTTCTGCGAGACTAACCGCCTTATTGATTCCTCTGATTGTATTTCCTATTCCATTCGCAATCAGTATAGCAATGAAAATTGCTATCATAGACGAGAGAAACACCATAATTACAGTTATCTTTTGTATGTCTTTTGCCTGACTTTTTACAACACCTTCCGGTATCAGGGTACATAAAACACAATCTCCATATTGTACCTTTGAATACAAAAAAATATACTTCTTTCCATTATACTGCACATTGGAAAGACCATTTTCTTCTAATGCACCTAATGTTTTATCATATAGTCCGGTTTTTGTAAAAACGTAGTCTTCACTGATTCCATTACTTGAAACCCCTCTCCCACCCGGCAAAACAAGTGTGCATAAACTCCCTTCCGGAAGATTAATTCCTCCCAAGGGCTGTTGGATTGCTTGTATTGTTACATCCATAATCAGCATGCCAATTGGATGATTATAGTAATCCACTACATTGCGTCCCAACGAAATTGCATAATCCTTAGGAGAGGTTCGCAGTGTATCATCAATAAAAGAATGAAATCCACTCCAGGATGCTTCCTCATTCTCCAGTAGTTCTCTTCCTTCCTTCGTTTTAACGTATTCATTATATGCATCGCTCGTAAAATTCCCAATGGTTGTGTAGTTCTTACCTGTCGGAGCCATAACAGAAACCATACCAATAGAATCATCTGACATGCAAGTCTTCTTTATATTTCGGGTAAATTGTTCATATAATGACAACTCTTTCACAACATCGCCTTGGTATACTCCGCTATAGTAATCTCTCATATTGGTATTGGATGCTATTTCAAGAGACTTACTTTCCATGTTTTGAAAAAGCAGCTGATAATATTGTCTTGTCTGTATAACAGTATTCATAGAAGCATTTTTATAGTTATCAATAATCGCTTTTGCCGCTTTGCTATAGGAAATCCATCCAAGTAATACAATAAATATGATTGGAATCATAAACGCACGAATTAACTTCATTTTAATACTTGCTTTCTTTTGCATTCTTATCCTCTCCATCAATCTCCCACTATATAAATTTTACAATATCACTTCTTCTATTATATGTTACCAATTCTCATATGACGGTAGAAATTATTCTTTAAAAAGGGGAAATTATTACACCATTCGATGAATAATTTCTTCTCTCGTTGGCATGACCTTAAGTGCTCCTCTTCTAGTAGTCACAATTGAAGCAGCACAATTAGCAAAACGCAGCATACTTCTCAATTTTGACTCATTCACATTATATAAGCCATTTTCCAAAACAAAATTAAGTACACATCCACAAAAGGTATCCCCTGCCCCAGTTGTCTCAATCGTGTCTTCTTGTAAAAATGGTTTCTCTTCTACAACAATATTTTCTTTTCCATTGTCGGGACTCCTATAGTATGCTCTGCTTCCCATCTTTCCAAGAGATACTGTAATCAGGGGAATCGAATATTTCTCACGAATTTTCTCCACAGCTCTAGAGTAATCATTTTCACCGGTAAACCACAGAATCTCATTATCAGATATTTTCAATACGTCACATTTTTCCAATCCTTTTTCTAGCTGTTCTTTTGCATCATTTAAGTCGTTCCACAAAGTTTCTCTTATATTGGGATCAAAGGAAGTAATTGCTCCTGACTTCTTTGCTTCATCTATCGCATAATATGTCGCTTCTCTTACTTCATGATGTGTCATAGATATCGTTCCATAATGAAAAATCTTTGTATTTCGTATTACATCCACTGGAATCTCATTCTTTGTTAACATCATATCCGCACCCGGATTGCGATAAAATGAAAAATCCCTGTCACCATCCTCAAAGTTCTTTACAAAAGCTAAGGTGGTTCGGTAATAAGGATCCATGATCAAATTCTCCGAATTTATCCCCAACTTATCAAGAGTTTCCTTTAGCTCGTGTCCTAATAGATCATCTCCGACCTTTCCTATAAACCCTACCTTACGATTCAATTGTCTCAGCATAGCAAGGGCATTACAGGGAGCCCCTCCGGGATTTGCTTCAAACAAAGTGTTTCCCCTTTCTGTTCTTCCATGATCTATCATATCAACAAGTAATTCTCCTAACGCTATTACATCATATTTCTTATTCATCACTTCGTTCCTTTCTTCTATCTTTCCCTTGTTATTATCTTAGATACAATTGTAAAACAGCTGCATGTCATTATAAAAGCTCCATCGAGCAAAATGACAGCAGCTGTTTCCAATTTTCTGAATTCTACAGCGTAGTTATTTTATAGTTTTTGGCAGAATTCAATCTTTTCATGATTCGGACCTTCAATTGTAAAGAACCTGATTCCATTCTTCCAAAAAGGAAGACTTTGAATCTCTTCATCGAGTATACTACAATTCATTTTGCATATATATTCATATACTAAATTCACATCCGTAACATCGATGCATAAATGATCAATACAACCCGATCTACTATCTGCTTCTTTTATCTTATTTTTTTCATATAATTCTAAAACCAGACCATTCATTTCCAAAAAAGCAACTTTCTTACCGGTATCTTGCAGTACTATTTCCAATTGAGATTGAAATCCTATCATCTGATAAAACTTCATTGATTGCTCAAACAATGTAGTTGGGATACCAATATGCTGTAAACCTGTTGTAAAACATCTCATATCCATTCTCACTTAATCATAGAGATTTGGCGCGATACTTGGATCATCCATGTTATCCGATGTATACCACTGGCAACCGGTATCTACATCCTCTACAGGCTCACCATTGGCTGCTTTTACAGCAAGTTCTACTGTCTTACGTCCCATATTCATTGGATCCTGTGTTATTGCTCCTGCAAGTTTACCGCTTTTTACAGCATTTTTAATCATGGTTCCCGCATCAAATCCAACGCCTATAATTCCATCTTTTCCCACCTTACCCAGATTCTCATCTGCAGTAATCAGTGCCTCTGCTGAATGCTGGTTAGAACCATAGATAGCAACATAGGCGTCATCATTAATCATATTCTGAGCATCTACAACGGATAATTCCATTGTGACAGATGCCGGAACTGCTACCTGGATGATAACATCTGCTCCCTCTGTTTTGTTTTCAAACTTTGCATGACCTTCTACGGAAACAGTTAATCCTTCCGCCTCAATTAACTCTTTCATCTTGTCAATAAAGCCCATGCCACGACTGAATACAGATTCACCAGTTGCATCCTGTGATAATACGCCTATTTTACTGCCTGTGACCGTTTTATCCTTGATCAGTTTAAAGGTTTCCTCTGCTGCCAGAACACCAGCTGCATAATTATCCGTAGATGCACTGGCGAATATGGCACCCTCTGGAGGATTTGTTACACCAGAATCAAATCCAATAATCGGAATACCTGCATTCATTGCTGCTGTAATTCCATCAAGACAT
>CAYZUC010000045.1:9166-22746 GCA_964481705.1 uncultured Lachnospiraceae bacterium | reverse complement strand
TTTTTCGAACATAAATTCATTATTTTTTAATTTGGGTCTCCAAAACCTTCTTGCTTTCTGCAATTGCCTCTGCGATACCACCCGGATTCTTACCTCCAGCTTGAGCCATATTGGGGCGTCCACCACCGCCGCCACCGACAAGTCCGGCAATTCCTTTAATCAGGTTACCGGCATGGGCGCCATTTTTCATAGCCCCATCCGTTGCCATAGCTACCATGTTGACTTTTCCGTCTGAATTAGATAAAAGAACGATTACTCCCTCTCCAATCTTCTCCTTCAGATTGTCACCAAGATCTCTTAAGCCATTCATATCAACTCCATCAACCTCTGTTGCCAGAAGCTTCACACCTGCAACATCAACAATCTGATCCATAACATCGCCAAGTGCATCCTTCGCTGCCTTGCTCTTCAAAGATTCGTTCTCGCTCTGAAGTTCCTTCACCTCAGCTACCATATGCTCCAGACGATCCAGTAATGTAGCCGGGGTGGCTTTCACGATCTTAGCTGCTGCTTCTACTTCCTGTTCCAGCTTGTTGTAGTAATCAAATACACCATTGCCTGTAAGAGCTTCTATTCTTCTTACTCCGGCAGCGACACCACTTTCAGACAATATCTTAAAGGCTGCTATCTGTCCGGTTGCAGCAACATGCGTACCACCACAAAGCTCGGTAGAAAAATCTCCCATGCGTACGACACGAACCTTCTCACCATACTTTTCACCAAACAACGCCATCGCTCCGGTCTTCTTTGCATCCTCAATAGACATGACATCTGTAATAACCTTCAGATTCTCATCGATTTCTCTCTTTACAATGTCTTCGACTTCTTTGATTTGCGCTGTTGTCATAGCAGAGAAGTGACTGAAGTCAAAACGTAATCTTTCTCCGTCAACATAGGAACCAGCCTGTTCTACATGCTCACCCAGGACTGTTCTGAGTGCCTTTTGCAGTAAATGAGTCGCACTATGATTCTTGCAGGTAGAATTACGTAAGGTTTCATCTACACACAGACGTGCCTTATCGCCCTTCTTAATCATACCACGTGTTATTGTACCGATATGACCAATCTTACCACCCATAAGCTTAACTGTATCTACTACGTGGAACTCGCCTTCTTCTGTTGAAATAATACCCTGATCCGCACACTGTCCTCCCATAGTTGCATAAAAAGGAGTTTCATCCACAATGATGGTACCATTATCACCCTCGCTTAAAGCTTCAACAAGCTCAGTCTCTGTTGTAAGAACGGTAATTCTGGATTCGTGCACCAGCTTATCGTATCCAACAAATGCAGATGTAATAGAAGGATCAATAGACTCATATACTGTCACATCTGCGCCCATGTAATTAGTTGTCTTACGAGCACTTCTGGCCTTCTGTTTCTGCTCCTCCATACATTTTTCAAAGCCTGCTTTATCCATGGTCATTCCCTTTTCCTCGAGAATCTCTTCTGTCAGATCAATTGGAAATCCGTAGGTATCATATAATTTGAAGGCATCCTCACCGGATAACTCCTTCTTTCCTTCCTTGCTCATGGATTCCTCCATCTCCGCAAGAATACTAAGTCCTTGGTCAATTGTCTTATTAAACTTATTCTCTTCCTCAGTCAGAACATTCAAAATGAAGGTTCTCTTCTCATCAAGTTCCGGATAACCATCTTTGGATTCTGAGATAACCGTTTCGCTCAGCTTTGCGAGGAATTTACCCTCGATTCCAAGTAATCTTCCGTGTCTTGCTGCACGACGAATCAAACGACGTAAAACGTAGCCACGTCCTTCATTTGAAGGCATAACTCCATCAGAAATCAAGAATGTTGAAGAACGAATATGATCCGTAATCAAGCGAATGGATACATCCTTCTTCTCATCAGTCTGATAAGTAACACCTGCTATCTCACAGATTTTATCCCGTATTGCCTTCATCGTATCTACGTCAAATACAGAATCAACATCCTGCACAACAACCGCAAGTCTCTCCAGACCCATTCCGGTATCAATATTCTTATTCTCCAGTTCGGTGTAACCGCCCTTACCATCACCATCATACTGGGTAAATACATTGTTCCATACTTCCATAAATCGGTCGCACTCGCAGCCTACTTTACAATCCGGTTTACCACAGCCGTACTTTTCTCCACGATCGTAGTAAATCTCAGAGCAAGGGCCACAAGGACCAGCGCCATGCTCCCAAAAGTTATCACAGCTTCCATCCTCTTCACGATAGAATCTTGTAATCTTCTCAGCCGGAATACCAATTTCCTTATTCCAGATTGCAAACGCCTCATCATCCTCAAAGTAAATGGAAGGATATAATCTCTCCGGATCCATTCCAATAACTTTGGTTAGGAATTCCCAGCTCCATGCAATCGCTTCATGTTTGAAATAATCTCCGAAGGAGAAGTTGCCAAGCATTTCAAAGAAAGTCAGATGACGGGCAGTCTTTCCAACATTCTCAATATCTCCGGTACGAACACACTTCTGACAGGTCGTTACACGCTTACGTGGCGGAATCTCCTGTCCTGTAAAATATGGCTTTAATGGTGCCATTCCTGCATTAATTAAAAGAAGGCTCTTATCATTATGCGGTACCAACGAAAAGCTGTTCATTTTTAGATGATCCTTGCTTTCAAAGAACTCAAGATACATCCTTCTTAATTCATTCACTCCGTACTTCTTCACTTCTATATCCTCCTGGTTCTGTCAGATTACTCTAATAATCTTCACTAATCCAATATTCTACTATCAAAAATAATGCATGTCAATCGAATAGGAGAATTCTTACTCCATCTTATATACAATGCATACCTGTAAGAATCCATCTCCCTCCTGATCCACAATACGAAGTCCAAACTCTTTTGCTACATTTGAACTTAATCCAAATTTCCCGGCGCTAATGACAACTCCCATGGTATTACTTCCGTTCTTCCTTTCTCTAGATGAATAGAGAACAATACGATCACTTTTATTATCAACCAATATCTGGTAATACCCATTGCTTTTAATCGTCACATACTTGAGATTGTTGATGATTGGATTTATAACAGTCTCCATCTCATTTACATCTTCCTCGTTATGATCTGATTTGTATTTCATAACAGCTGTATTCATTAGGTCGGATGCATGGAATGACAGTTTTCCAAGCGATTTAGCAGGTATATTCTCAGCCAGCTCTGCAATTCCTACATTTCCGCCATGGCTATCAAGGATCGTAACGCTAAAGACGCCACGCAACAGTTTTCTCGATTCTTTGACTGCAAAATAAATAACGCCCGATATAATAATGATGATGATAACTGCGATTGCGATAATCAAAACCGCTTTCTGTGAAATCCCAGACTTATTCTGGTTCAAAGCAGGATCCTGAGCCTCAGTCTGAACCTCTTGATTTGTATCTTCCGGCGTAACCTTGACTGCATCTCCATTACTCTTTAATACAATCGCATTCGAATCACGATAAAATCCATTTCCTTCAATATGTACAGTTACTTCGAATGGATTTGAACTAAATGGCTGATATTCACCAATAAATTCAGAGCCTTCACATGTCAAGGTGACTTTCTCTACCTTACGCTCCACATCATAGCTAAAGGTAGCAACAGCTTCCATATGCTCAAGGAAGGATGCATCAGAAACCACTTCTCCCTGATCCTGCAAGGCTGCTTTTACATGGACAGTATCTCCAAAACAATAGGTATCCGGACTGGGATCAACCGAAATCGTAAATGTCATGTCATAATTAAAAAGAATACTGCAATCAACGGTATCACCCTCGGCAGCCTTGACAAGTAATTCCCATTTACCGGTGGCTGGCTTTGTCATTTTGAGCAATGTATACTTATCAGAAACACTCAGGTAATACTCTTCCGAATTATTATAATCAACCTTATTCCCTTGAGGATTGACCAGCTCAATGTCTTCTACCTTCTGAGAGGATAATATTTCAATGTTTGCTTCCATAATATTCTCATTGGTTACTTCAAAAGGAATGCTCTCATAACCGTCCTTTTTGGATGAAGTCAGCTTGGTCTTATCTATATTGTCAATCGTAGTAAACAAATCGCTGAAAAACTCAGGAAGTTCATTTACATCTTCAACAATTTCGTTCAAACCTCCGGTACTCTCTGCAATATTCTTTAGCTCCTCCTCATCTACACCGCCATCTGAGTTAAGACCAATGGTATAAATAAGAATGCCATTTTCTTTTGCCTGTTCGATTGCCTTGTCGATATCCGCTTTGGAATCCTCCAGCGTACGATTTTCTGTTCCGGCATCGATGTCTGTCTTTCCATCTGTAAACAAAACAATTGCTTTCTTATTATCCGTCGAGGAACCTTTCAGTAATTCGACTGCCTTCATGAGTCCCGCACCCGTATCTGTATGTGCTCTTGGACTGTATTCAATGGAATCCAGTTTCTTTTTTAGAGCTTCTTTATTCTCCAGACTCATCTCCATCATATCGGTTGCTATGATATGATTGGAGAATTCTACAAGAGCTGCCTTCGAATTATCGGTTTTTTCCATATCCAGAAACATCTTGGATGCTTCAATAGAAATTCGCTCCGGATCTGATTTCAACATGGAACCACTCTCATCCAGAACCAATACCACCTCACTCATACTTGATTCTTCAGCATTCGCACGAAATGGTGTCCATAAAACACTTCCTATCATGGTACAAGTGAAACATATTAGTGCAATTCTTCTCAGTTTTCTATTTATCATTGTTTTACTCATCCCTTTTTAGCATATTTTGTATACATTTTAATGATACCATTTTGCAAATCTTATTACAATCCCGATTTACTTGCATAATTCAACAAAACAGCATATACTATAGTCTGCAATTTTAATCTGTATTTTGAAAGGAAGTCTTACTAATGCAATCGTATGAAATACTAAAGGATTTGGCAATCATCGTTGTCGCTGCAAAGATATTTGGATTACTCGCGAGAAAAATAAATATCCCTCAAGTTGCCGGGGAGATTATCGCCGGACTTATCATCGGTCCCTGTCTTCTTGGTCTTGTCCAACAGACCGATTTTATTACGCAAATGGCTGAAATTGGAGTTATCCTGCTCATGTTTTCTGCCGGTCTTAGTACCAATCTTCATGATTTGTTGAAGACAGGTCCTATTGCTTTCCTTATCGCTTGTGTCGGAGTTGCTGTCCCTCTTGGAGGCGGATATCTTCTATACTCCTGTTTCTATGGTTTTTCACCGGTCGGAGATATTAATTTTTATAAAGCAGTTTTTATTGGATGTATTATGACTGCTACTTCTGTTTCAATAACCGTCCAGGTACTCAAAGAAATCGGACATCTTAAGGGTCGTGTGGGTACTACAATCATGAGTGCCGCCATCATTGATGATGTTATCGGAATCGTAGTTCTCACCTTTGTCATTGGTTTTGTTAATCCCGATTCGAAGCCAATGACCGTAGTATGGAATACCATTCTGTTCTTTGTGTTTGCAATCGGTGTTGGTGTTATTATGTTTTTCGTTTTTCGTTGGATGGATAAAAGATATCCTCACCAGAGACGTATCCCAATCTTCGGACTGGCTCTTTGCCTCACTCTTTCCTACATAGCAGAACACTATTTTGGAATTGCTGATATCACAGGTGCATTTGTAGCTGGTATTATTCTTTGTTCGTTAAACGATTCTGAATACATCGCGACGAAAATGGATATTGGTTCCTACCTGTTCTTTGGTCCGGTATTTTTTGCTTCCATTGGTATAAAGACAGAGTTCTCCGGAATGACAATCGAATTACTTCTGTTTTCCCTTGGCTTTGTAATCGTGGCTTTGATCACGAAAATCATCGGATGTGGCTTGACCGCCAAGTGTTGCAGATTTAATAATAAAGATAGTTTAAAAATTGGTATTGGAATGATGACACGTGGTGAAGTAGCCTTGATTGTGTCTCAAAAGGGACTTACCGTCGGTTTACTCGAGCCCATCTTCTTCACACCGGTTATCCTGTTGATTATCTTCTCCTCCCTGGCAACTCCTATTTTTCTAAAGTTACTTTACAAAGGAGAACCATTTCCTCAGGATGCTACTTCTTCCGGTAATGAAGAAGACTTTGTCGACAGTTATTAGTAGAAAAACATCCCTCGATATCCATTTTCGAGGGATGTTTCATATATCAGAGAATCTTTTTCATCTTCTTTATTTAATCTCTTCTCCAACCTTATGAACCTTGAGCATATTCGTAGTTCCAGATTTGCCAAGGGGCAATCCTGCAGTAATAACCGCGGTATCACCATCCTTTAAATAACCACATTCTTTTCCACGTTCCACGGCATGTTCAAACAGCTCAAATGTCTCCTGCTTTTCATCTACCAGTACCGGATGCACACCCCAGCAAAGATTTAACTGACGACACACCTTCGAAAAAGTAGCACATCCGAGAATCGGACAATCCGGACGGAATTTTGATACTCCTCTTGCTGTCTTACCTGATTTTGTAACTGCTATAATTGCCGCCGAATTCAAATCATGTGCCGTCATACAGCAAGCATGGGAAATAGCTTCTGTTACATCTCCAGGACTTTTCATCTCCTGAACGAGAAAGCGCTTCTTGTAATCAATATCACCTTCGGTGCGTTCTGCAATCTTAACCATGGTTTGAACCGATTCTACCGGGTATCTGCCTGCCGCTGTCTCACCGGATAGCATAATTGCACTCGTTCCATCATAAATCGCATTCGCTACGTCAGTTGCTTCTGCACGGGTCGGACGAGGGTTCTTCATCATAGAATCCAGCATCTGCGTCGCAGTAATTACCTGCTTACCTGCTCGATATACTTTCTTAATGATCTTCTTTTGAATCACGGGAACATCCTCAAGCGGTATCTCAACACCCATATCTCCACGTGCTACCATAATAGCATCGGAAACGCGAATAATCTCGTCAATATTGTCAACTCCCTGTGCATTCTCTATCTTAGAAATAATGTTAATCGAATTGCACTGATTTTGTTCCAGGATTCTTCGAACCTCCAGAACATCCTCTGCCGTTCTTACAAAGGAGGCGGCAATAAAATCAAATCCCTTTTCAATTCCAAAAACGATATCAGCGCGGTCCTTACTGCTGACATATGGCATGGATAAAAAGGTATCCGGAACATTTACGCCTTTTTTATTAGATACTGCACCTTCATTCAACACACGACAGACAATATCGGTATCGGTAAGCTCCTCAACCCGCATGCCAATCAGTCCATCATCAATCAATACACGGTCACCAACCTTAAGATCCTGTGGCAGCTCTGCATAAGTTATGGATACAATTTCACTTGTTCCTTCTACTTCTCTTGTTGTCAGTGTAAAAAGCTGATCCTTTTGCAGTACTTCTTCTCCATTCTTAAATTCCTTAAGACGTATCTCAGGTCCCTTCGTATCCAGCAATGTCGCAATATGCTTGTTATGCTTTTTTCGAAGTCTTACAACTTCTTCAAATCGCTTCCCATGTTCCTCATAGCTTCCATGCGAAAAATTGAAACGTGCTACATCCATTCCCTCTTCCACAAGTCTTTCCAATACATTACCTTCATCTGTAGCCGGTCCCAACGTACATACAATTTTTGTTTTTCTCATTCTAATCCCTCTACTTCGTTCTACCTTTTTGCTCTAAGATTCTAGCATATTTCCATTCAATTCAAAAGAACAATATCATTCTTTTGCAGAATCTTAGCAAATATTCACTAAAGATCCGTTAAATCCATTTGTGAAAGCTCTTCTATCTTCGGGCGAATGTCCAAAAATACACCTGCAATCACCGGGTCAAAATGAGATCCCATGGATTCCTCAATAATTCCGAACGCCTTGTCCATAGGCATAGGATCCTTATAGCATCTCTTGCTGATTAATGCATCAAATACATCTGCAACTGCCATTACCCTAGCACACAGTGGTATCTCCTCTCCGGCAATACCGGTTGGATACCCGGCTCCATTCCACTTCTCATGATGATATAAGGCCATATCTCGTGCCATCAAAAGATAACTTTCCCTTTCGATTCCTTTCATCGTTGCTTCCAGAATCTTTTCACCCTCTGTGGTATGTGTTTTCATGATATCAAATTCTTCATCTGTTAGTTTCCCCGGCTTGCAAAGAATCGTATCCGAAATACGAATCTTTCCAATATCGTGCATCGGCGCTGCCTTACACATATTCTCAAGATAATGATTCGATTCCGTCAAAGTTTCAGGATACATTCCTCGATTTTTAAGTTCCTCCGCAATTGCACGTACATAGGCGCTCGTCCTTTTTACATGCTGACCGGTAAAATCATCTCTGCTCTCAATAATATTCGCAAAGCTTATGATAACTCTTCTTTGAAGCTGTTCAATCTGTTCTGTTTTCTTCTGTACAGCCTTCTCCAGAGAAGAACGATACTCCTCAAGCTCCAGTGTACGAGCTATTCTTGATAACATAATCTGCGGCACAAAGGGTTTCCCGATAAAATCCACAGCACCAAGATCCAGGCATTCAATCTCTGTACTTGCATTGGTGTCAGCCGTAAGAAAAATAACCGGAATCTGACTCCATTCCGAATGCTCCCGAATCTTTTTCATGGTCTCAATTCCATTCATTTCCGGCATATTAATATCAAGTAAAATCAAATCTGTTGTCCTTTTGCTTAAATATTGAAGTGCCTGCTGACCGGAAATAACCAGATTCAGATCATACGTCCCCATCAAGGCCTCTTTTGCCATCGTTAGATTCGCCTTATTGTCATCTACCACCAAAATATGTTTTCTCATTTGTTCTCCATTCTCTCCTTAGGCGTTAAGAAGCTCCAATGCTTCATCAAACTGGTAATCCTGAATTAGATGAAGTGCTTTTTCTAATAACGCTTTCTTATCACCACAATCATAAGATAACAGTTCCTTCAGCTTGGTTTCCGCCTCATCGGTTTCAAATCCCTCGATTAAATCGACAATGGCCTTAATACGATTCATAAGCTCCACCTTTTCAATTGCCGGGAGGTTTTGATCTTCTATCCTTTGACTATCTTCTTCCTCTGCGACATAAGGCTTGATATTATCCAGTAATATACGGAACTGTGCAATCAGGTCCTGATAACCGTCACGTATGGTATCATACTCTCCACTCTTGCCTGCCAATTCATGACGTTTTGCCTCTTCCGACAGGGCTGTTGCCCCAATACTCGCAGCAACGCTCTTTAATGCATGCGCTTCAATGGTATAATTATCATAATCACCCTTTTCGGCATACTCCCGAAGCAACTTGATTTTACTATCCCCATCTCCATATACTACCTTTAAAATCTTCATATATGCATCTCGATTGCCGACATAAGTCATTCCCTTCTCGGAATCAACACCCTCAATCGACGGAAGCTCCTGTGGCTCTGTATCCTTTATTGGTTCGTTCTTCTCATCCTTGTAATATTGAAGCTGTTTTTCTTTTGGTATCCACCTATCCATCACAATACCAAACATCTTGATCTCAATCGGTTTTGCAAGAAATCCGTTGAAGCCATTCTCCAAAAACATCTTATCAACGCCCTTAATTGCATTTGCAGTAAGTGCTACAATAGGAACCTTGCTCGTATACTCATCCCCAAGCGATCGTATTCTCTTGGTAGCCTCCACACCATCCATTCCCGGCATCATGTGATCCATCAATATTAAATCAAAATCATGATCATCCGAAATGATATCAATTGCTTCCTGTCCACTGGAAGCCAGAACTGTTTTCATTTTGTATGTATCCAGGAATCCCTCAGCTACCTTTTGATTCACAATATTGTCATCCACCACGAGTACTCTGGCATCTGGTGCAAAGAAATTATTGATGGACTTATTATCACCATTTCCACTATATAGATTCGAACCATTCAGAATAGAAACGACTCCATATACGCTCAATGGTTTTCGGATAAATAACATAGCACCCGGAAGCTCTTTTTCCAGATAGTCGTTTGTACCACCCATTGCCACGCAGGTAATATGCTCCCATTTATCAGAATACGTATTAACAATAGAATAGTATCTGGAAAAGTCAAAGAACAAATAGGTAGATTCATGATCCTTAATCTTGCTCTCCATCTCCTCTTCCGTAATTCTTTCAAATGGAATCTGAAGCGTAGTAAACTGTTTCATAATGCTTTCTGCATAATACTCATTAGGCTCCATCAAATAGAACTGATACTCCGAACCATGCTCCATGCTGCACATGGGTGTCTGGTCAGCTACCTTTTGAACGAGATTAACATGGAAATTGCTTCCCTTACCGTACTCACTCTCGAGGGAAATATCTCCATCCATCATATTGGCAAGCTGTTGCGTAATCGACAATCCAAGACCGGTTCCTTGTATATTACGATTTCTCTTCGTATCCGCTTGGGAAAACTTATGAAAAATCTTCTCCTGCTCCTCCGGTTTCACACCCATTCCGGTATCCTCTACCTCAAAGAACATACGTATTACATTCTCTTCCAATGGTTCATAATCGATACCAAGACGAATCCTGCCTTGTGTTGTAAACTTTGCGGCATTTGTTAAAAGATTTAAAAGTATCTGCTTTATTCTCGTTTCATCACCATACAGCAAAGAAGGAAGAGACGGATTCACATCAATAACAAAGGCAATATCCTTACTCGCAATTTTGGAATTAATCAGGCTCTGAAGATCATTTATTGTAGACGTAATCGAATACTCGACCGGAATCAGCTCCATCTTTCCCGCATCTATCTTGGAAAAATCAAGAATATCATTGATAATTTCCAATAAAGAATTCGATGAGTTGCGAATTGTATTAACATACTCCATTTCAATGGGAGACAGTTCTGTTCTGGCCAGAAGCTCACTCATACCGCAAATTGCGTTCATTGGCGTACGAATCTCATGACTCATATTTGCAAGAAAATCTGATTTTGCCTTCGTGGCCTGCTCAGCCTCAATTTTCTTCATTTCTACAACACGGAATAAATCCTCCATACTCTGGCTCTTCTGTTGAGCCGCACGATAATTTCTAGTGTTCCATCGAATTAATGTAACCAGCATCCAACTTCCTATATAAAAGCATAACAGGCGAAGCATCAGCTCTCCGCCATTTTTTACACCAATCACAAGTATATCACGATCAAACAGTCCCAGAATCACATAGAAGAAGGAAACCAAACCCATCTGAACCAAAATGACGGTAACATCATTGTATAGTGACGAAAGACATACAACCGTAAGACAGATTCCCAACAACGAGTTAAAATTCTGATGTGCAATACCATGCGCCAGGATACACACCTGAAGAATGGTAGAAATAAAGATACCTTGCGCTCTAATCGGAATTGATTTTATATAAGTTGCCAAGAATCCAAGTACAATCGATGTACCCATAAGAATCACCTGAAAAAGAGGTACTCCAAGACTTTCTCGAAACAGAATAAAAAACAGGCTTATCATGACAAACAGCCAATAAATAAATCTTGATATATACTTCTCTTTCATTGCTCCGTACATAAGTACCTCCGATCTAACCTTACTGTAATTGAACTCCAGCAGGCACAATAAACTTTAGCTTTTGTTTTTCTACTTTTCCTTCCAAAACTTCCTCTGATTCAAATTCACCATCACAATTAAACATGATCTTCTTGCCGCTTTTACTGCGAATACGGAAACTCTCTCCGGTAAGAATATCAGCATAATTCCGCATAGTCTCAATATCACCCATTTGATAATTCTTCATGACCTTCAGAAGAATACTATTCTTTATATCATGCAAAAGCAGGAAGCTCAGTACCCCATCATTTGGCTTCGTGTCCGGTACCGGATAAAATTTTCCGCCAAAGCAGCATCCGTTTCCAATAAACACCTGCTTATATCGGCCACTATAATCCTTACCATCGATTTCAATCTCATAATCATCCGTTCGGTCAAATAATAGACTCGCCAATCCTGTACCACTATATGCGAGTGGCTCCCAAACCTTACTGGACTTACGGATCCGTTCGATTTTCTGCGTACCCATTACTCCAGCGCCTGCCGCAATCGTATTCATGCTTCGAAACTTCTCCGTCTGGATAAGGTCAAGTGGCAATATCTCGCCTTCTATCAGTCGGTCAATATTATGAAAGTATCTGCGATCGGTGCCAAAACATTTTAAAATATCACATGAAATTCCACACGGAAGAAACGCGATCTCAGTCTGTTCCAAATCACGTATCCCATTAATCATATGGTAAAAGGTTCCACTCCCACCGCAACAATACAATCGAATCTTCTCATCCTGAAACAGATCAATCATCTGTTCTGTTAACGCCTGCTCATGACCGGGATACTCTGTATTAAATACCAGATACTCAAAATCCTCACGATTGGCAAGCTGTTTTCGGATTTTCTCCGAATCGTACATATTGCTAAGGTTTGCATTGATGATAAAAATATGCTTCATTCCATAAAGCCTTTCTCTTTTAGAGCATTCTCAATGTATTCCAGAAGCTGCTCTGTATCTGCCTCAACCGTATGATAATGATATCCATCTGTTAAAAGACTCAACGGTGCGGCACTCGAGTTCTTTAGTTTCTCATAGAAATCCTTTGCATCGACGCGATTATTGATAATCAAGTCTACCTGAATCTGTCCATAAATCTCATGTTCCACAAACAAATCCAGAACATGACCACCCAGATCCACAATAGTAAAAAATTCGTCCAGTATTTGGTCACTGGTATGCTTCACACGGAAAACCCGCTCGTGTTTGTTTGCAGTATCCTCATTATGATACATAAAGTAGCCCTTATTTGTGGATAGTATGTTTTTATTCTGAACACGTAATAATGCAATATCCTGAACAATAATCTGTCTGCTGACATCAAATTCACCAGCAAGCATATGACCTGTTACCGGTTCCTTGGCCTCTACCAAGAATTGTAATATCTTTCTTCTTCTCTTATCCCCGTCCATTTCGCCGGCCTCCATCGTAATCAAAGAATCAGCAACCATAAATCTGCGTCACTGATTCCATTCTATCTTTTATTGAATTGTCAGAATATCTGAGAATCCAGTAATATCGAACACTTCACGAACCACGTCGTTACAGTTCTTTACTACCATAGAGCCTTGAACATTCATCTTCTTCTGTGCGGAAAGTACCACACGAAGACCTGCTGATGAAATATACTCAAGCTTTGAGAAATCAAGTACAAAATCTGTAACAGAGCTGTCTAATCCGTTAACCTCCTTCTCAAGTTCAGGAGCAGTCATCGTGTCAAGTCTGCCACCCACCTCAAACGTACAATTTGTACCTTCACATTTTTTCTCGATTGTCATATCAATTACCCTCCTAGATTATTATATTTTCTTTCTGAAATCCTTAGTAATAATGACCTCAGCCTTTCCATTTTGAACACCAACACTTACATCATCCGCAATCTTAGCCACAATGGACTTTTCCAGTTCATCCCATTCCTCACTTTGACTGGATGCTGCATTACGATATTGGTTCAAAGACCATAAGCTGACATAATTCATGCCGGAGCTCTCAATACCCGAAGCAAATGGTGCATAGGAATCCATGTACATACTGTAGTCATCCCCATCAGCCAGGAT
>CAYZUC010000045.1:0-9156 GCA_964481705.1 uncultured Lachnospiraceae bacterium | reverse complement strand
TGTTCTTTTCGCTGACTTCCAAGTCTTGCCTTCGCAACAAGATGAATCGTAAATACCTTTTTCTCATTCTCAACCCACATGGTCGCCTCATAATCAGCAAGAACCTCTCGAATCATTCCTACCAATTCCTCTGCCAAAAGTCTCAGATGCAACGCATCCTTATTTGACAGATCTGCATAAACTGCACATTTTTGTACCTCATCAAATACTTCTTCTGATTTCTCCATAGAGGATGTAAGTTTTATAATATTTGATTTCATTGCTGCCCCTTTCCTTAGTCTGTATTTATCCAAAGTGTTGCCATTTTTTGAAATCTTTCGTGTTCTTTACAAAAGACCTTCTGGCCAACACCAGAATATCGATTCATCAGATTCCGCATCGTCGTTACGGGAATCCTCAACAATTGAGTATCATCTGAATTAACAATAGCTGTAACAGAAGAAATGCTTTCTGTTAAATACCATTCATTAGAAACAAAATTACCTTCCTTTTCCAGCATGAGAGGTCTGTCCCATCCAAGTGAGGAGGTTGCAGCTAATTGCACATGTCCTGATATAATAAAATCAGCTGTCTCTACGTAATCACCTTTTTTAAGAAGAATATCTCCACTCATCATGCTTTCCAGCTTGCTGACAGAAACGACCCTCTCCAATTCATCTACCGGCAAATCACTCCAAAAATCAATTCTGCTCAATTGAAGTATGATTTGTAATTCCATAGCCTCTCTATATTCTTCAATCTCAGCCAGCCTTTTTTGATCGGAATACCGAAGGTCATAAACCATTACGTTAGTCTGATATGCAATCTTTTTTAAAATACTCATATAGATTGTCAACAGGGATTCGACTGCTTCCTGCGCATAATTACAACCATTATATATTACGTTTACAGCAATCCTCTCATGAAAGAAACGAACATGTAAACAAAAATTCCACTGTTCTTCCTGGTAAGTCACCATGCCGAGTAAAACCTTGCCACTCTTGGGCGCTTCTTTTCCTTCGTGCATCGTAGACATATTGTGAAAGCTTACTATATGATTAAACAAAGGCGTTTCCAATCCCAGTAAGATCTCCATATCCCTCAGGGTTACGTCGATATGTTCTTTCATCTGGACCTTACGATTGTGAATGTCTTGCGATAACATATCGAAAGAAAATTCATCCGCCAGCGTTACACGTAGAGGAACACTTTCGTATCCCCGTTCGTCATCAGATATGCCAAAAAGTATATCCGAATCGCCGCGTGAAAAATATAATAAAACAGCCCACGCTGCTTCCATAACATCTGTAATTTCAATACCAAGCTGATTTGCATAAGTCTCTAATTTGCTTAGGATATCAGCCTCTGATACCGCTCGACAGCTTTTCTTTTCAAAAGCAGTTCCTCTTTCCTGATATCCCGGCACATGAACCTGTTTGCAAAAGCCTTTGAGATAATGGTACCAAAAGAGTTCATCCTTGCTTCTCGCTGCGGTATCCACCTCAGATTTGATTCTCTGTCCTGACTTATATAGAACCGCCTCTCCAAACAGCTTATTCACAATTCTGCTTGTTACCTCTAATCCATCATCATCACAAAGCATAGAAATAATGGCAAAATAAAGATTCATCTCTACTTTATAGATTGTAACACGAATCAACGGATCCCTTTCCATCCGAAATTCCATCTGACGGTCCGAAGCTACTGCTGTTCGGATTATTTCTGTCTTCTTATCATTGGAATGCTCCGACACATCAAAAAAACTAATATTTTGCGTACGCTCCCTTAAAATAACACGAAACGTATTTCCTTGTTTGGTTGTAAAAAAGGAGGTAAGAAAAGGTTCATAGCCTGATGCAAGCTCTTCATAATCTGACCTCACTTTAACCGGATCTATCGGAAACATCATTTTGACCGTATTCTGAATAAACTTGAACGGTTCTGTACTATTCTTGCTGCAGCCTTTTATCTCACGAATTCTACTACCATACAAAGCGTAGATTTCCTGATATTCCTCCATCGTCATGTCTTCATAAATCTTGGAAGGGAGTTCTATCTTTTCTACTCTTTTTTCGTTGGCGCGCAGCTCCTGTACTTGTCGTTTCAGTTCCTCAATGGATGTTTCCATATCTGCTACCTCGTTCTAAAGAATTTTTTTCAAGGTGAGAATATTTTTGCCATCTAGATATTGATAGGATACTTCTGACATCGTCTTCTTAACCATATAAATGCCAAGACCTCCAACCGCTCGTTCCTCCGCGGAAAGATTAATGTCAGGATCCTCCTTCTCTAATGGATTATACGGAATTCCGGTATCCGTGAATACCAGAATGACTTGTAATGGTTCTTCTTCTATGAAACAGGACATTGTCACATCCCCATCCGTATTCGGATATGAGTAAGATGCGATATTGACAAAAATCTCTTCAACTGCTACATCCAATTGCATCTGCGTCTTAGGCGGACATGGAATGGATTCCAAAATCGAGTCCATAAACTGCAGTACGCTGTCAAGCTTCGAAACCTCAGCCAATACGGTTATCTCATTTTTATTATTTATATCCACGATTACAACTCCTTTATAACACCCATCCCCCAGAAAACATCTACCTCTATTTTTGCATAAATTGACTATATTTGCAATCATTTTAGACAAGCTTTCAAAATCATTTTTTAAAACATGATATTATTACATAATATTACATATATCGCAGTCAATGATGTGATTCTTGCATATAATGATTGTTTACTGCTTCTAATTCGACATTTTGTCGCACTATTTTTTGTTTAATTGCAGGAATTCTTGCAATTCCACTTTCTGAATTCACAATTCTTATAAGCACAATTCTCACAATCACGACATTGTCTACCTTCACCAAGCGTAGCCAATTCTCTTTTTGACACAGAATCCCGCGCCAGAACTCTGGGCAATACCAAATCAAAAATGGTTCGTTTTGCATACAAAAAACAATCTGGTAAACCCATTACAGGGACATTTCCCAGATACGATAGTAAAAACGAAGCTCCCGGAAGTACCGAAGTTCCGGAACAAAGAATCCTTGCCCCTGTATTCTTAACAGCCAAGGGGGTTCGAAGACCTGTACCGAAGCTCATACCGCCTGTACAAAGAACCAAATCTACTCTATTTGCCAGCACCGCCCGATTCACTGCTTCTGTAATCAGCGATGTTTTATCCTCCAGTATCTCATGAGTGACAATTTCGCATCCATACTCCTTCAGATTCGTAATAATTGTAGAAGTGAATGCATCCTGTCTTTCTCTTCCAAAAACAGTACTTTCCATGCTAAGAATGGCTACTCGTTTCATCTGAAATGGCATCAGACGAATTACCTTGTCTCCATTGCAAATCTCAGAAAGTTGTCCCTCATATTCATCATCAAGCGGTATGGAGTCTGCTTTCATTTTTACAACACACTCTCCTGCCTTAACAAAAGAATTGCCATGCTTACTGTCAACAGACAATACACCTAGTGCATTCACCTTGCGTATCTTTGCCTGATCTACCTTCAATAGTCCGTCAAAAGATGCACAGATTTCTCCTTCACCACTTTCTGTCAGATGCAAATGTACATAATCGTTCTGACAGATTTCGCGAAAAACAGTTTCTACTGTCTTCTTTTTTAATTCCTTCATATACTCCCGGTTCTCCTCTTGAATAATAATGTATCTGCATACTCTGCAGTCCCCTATACACTAACCCAAAAGTCTTCTCCAAACCTTCTGTTGGTATTATCTCTTATCGTGGTCAATTAATTCCAAACTGGAAATGGAAATAATCAATCCTGCAACAGTAAACAATATAAGATAAAACCAGAGTCCCGTCAAATTGGCTACCGTGGAATCGTATTCCTCATTATAGTAGAACCAACCCAAATCGTTTATTTTTGCACTGGCGCACAACGCAGCAATCCCCCAACGGCTGGTCGTAACATAGGAAATACTCTTCGCAATCCCTTTCAGTTCAAAAATAGTACCGGACATAACTAATTGGACAATCAATGCAAATGGCATGACTGTCATCGCGGTATTCTCAGTCTTTACCAAAGAAGAAATGGCAATTCCCAAGCTATCCGCACTAAATATAATCAGAAAATAACTGATTAGGAAATCCAAAGCAGGAGCAAACGTAAAAAAGACTCCTTCTTTTGGAAAATTTGAAAAATTAAATACAACTACAAATCCCAGAACCACCAGTGCTTCCAAAAAACAAATCACACATTCATATATACCATGAGACAATACATAAGCAGAGATATGAAGTCCTGTTCGATGCTCTCTTTTCAGGATTTCTCTTTCCTTACAAATAGAACGGATAGAATTGAAAATTCCAATCCAAATGCAGGCGCTCATAAGAGCAAAGCTCCCATTGCGGGTTGCATCTGCTTCCACAAACATTTCGTCTCCGGTCACAGCGCAAATTAACAACATAATAAGGGCAACGCTAAAAAAAACCTTATATCCTTTTTCATTCCAAAAAATACGAAAACATTTTTTGGTATAGATTCCAACCTGTTCTCCCCGGGAGATATGTTTCTCGTCCATTCTTACACTGCCCCTCTCCAGAGTGCAAATTTATCAATAAATTCGTCTGCTCTTCCTTCTCCACCTTCGGACTCTGTATTCACGCGAACCAAAATATCTTCGAGCGAATCTGTCTGGAAGAACAGATTTGCCTCGTCAATCGTGCCATGAAATACGAGATGTCCAATATCATCCGCCTGACTCTTTGCAAGTACAATTATCTTATCAAACAATTCAGCAACACGATCGGGTGCATGTGTAATAACAAGTACCATCTTGCCCATATTGGCAATCTCCCGAAGCTTTTCCATCAATGTCCTTGCCATAACACCATCCAGTCCGGAATCTGGCTCATCCAAGAAGAATATCTCGGGATTACCTGCAAATTCTACCGCAATACTCAATCTCTTCCTCTGACCACCACTTAGTTTCTTTACTAACGTTTCTTTCTGCTTCTCGAGTCCCAGAAGATTCATGATCTCATCCACCCGTTCCAGATGATCTCTCTCATTCATCTCTTCCGGCATTTTCATCTGTACTGCATTGTATAAGGTGTCAAAAACCGAATCGGAATCACGGAGCAAATCCTTTTGCGGAACAAATCCTATCTTATATTTCATTTTCTCATAATCCTGGTAGATATCTGTCTGACCATAGGTAATACTACCATCTGCCTTCTCGTAACCCATAACAGCCTGAACAAAGGTGGTCTTTCCAGCTCCGGAGCCCCCAAGAATCAATGTCATTTCTCCTGGCTGAATCTGTAGATGGATATCCTTTAAAAGAGTCTTACTACGATGTTCACTACGAACTACTTTTTTTCGAATATCGATCAAAAGCGGATTACCGGAAATCTCATGATGTATCACCTCGGATGGTAATGGTTGATAAAGCACCTGAGTGGCAGGAGTCGAAATCATTTTCTCACATGGCTCTTCTCTTACCATCGATTCGCAAAATTCGCATTCCACCATAGGAATCGTTGAACCTTTCATGCAAAAAGCTATACGATCCCCATCCTTTAGGGCTACCGGTTCTTCCATTTTTCTTCCATACATCCATGACCCATTACTACTGTTATCATCTTGATAGTACCAGGTGTTTCCGTTCAAATAAAAGGTACCATGCCTTCTTGAGAGGACCATATGTTCTACCTGAATATCCTGCGGATTCTGTGCTCTTCCCCTTCCAAGTGTTGCACCACTTTCCAGACGAATGATACGCTCCTGCTTACCATATAAATAGATCTTAACCTCTGCATTACTCATTTCTTCTATCCTCTGTTATCAGAATTATTTACAGTCCCCTCTGGATTTCTCTCATGTCATCCATGTTTTCTTCTGCTTCTTCATCAGTCAGAAGATTCATATATGTCTCTTCATCCTTGAAATCTCTTTTCAGCTTAGCCTGATCTCCCTTATCCGTATCTACCAGGTAAAGCGTATCCATATGACCGGATATAAGCTCCTTGTCATCAGCACCGGAAATACCCGGCAGGTAAATCGTCTCAACCAAAAACTTATCTATGTAGGAGTAATCAGCAATTGGATTCCCCTGAAGAGTAATCATGCGGTAAGTATTCTTTGTAGGAAGTGGTCGGATGTCCTCTATCTGATTCTTTTCCAAAAATAGAACCATATCATTTGCCTCCAGTGAGGAAAGTGGCTGTAAATCGGAAATCTTGTTCTGTGCAAGATCCAGATATTGAAGCTTTTTCAGGCCCTCCAACGGCTTCAAATCACTGATAGAATTGCCTAAGACAGAAACTGCATATAAGTCTGCTTTTCCTTCGAGTCCCTCCAAAGAAGTTAATTGGTTGTTATCTCCGCGAAAAATCAGCAGTCCGCTGGCATTCTTCAACGGACCCAGATCAGACACCTGATTGGATGCAATATCCACGGTCTCGAGTTCTGAGAAACCATCCTCTAATAGCGAAATATCTGACAGCTCATTGTCTCTAGCCTGAAGAACGCTTAGACTGGTACAATTCTTAATCGGCATCAGATCATTGACCTTATTCTCATCAAAATTGAGCTGCGTCATATCCACATTGCTCTCGCATCCTTCTAAGGAAGTAATCTCATTTGCCTCAACATTCAATGTTGTAATTCTCTTTAAGCTCTCCAGTTCCTTTATACCCGTCAACTGATTATGACCTGCATATAAGCTGCTCAATTCATCCAATTCCTCTACTCCTTCTAAGGAAGAAAGCTGGTTGCTTGACGCATCTAGACTATACAATCTTGAACACTCGGAGATGGGTTTTAACGAAGTAATCTGATTATTCTGTACATCCATTGACATCAAATCACTACAGGTTCCTAATCCTTCTAAGCTCGTGAGTCCACAATTTCTGAGTGTCAGATTCATAAGACTTGCACATGCTCCAAGTGGAGAAAGGTCGCCTGACAGAATCTGAATATCATTAACAGAAAAGCTCTCAAGAGTGTTTATCTTGCTGACAAAATCTATACTCTCCATGGCTACAGTTCCATGGTCATCATCATAGGATGCTGAGTTATAAACATAGAGACTGGTCAGATGCGAGAATTGTTCAAAAAAATCCACTCCACCCTCAAAATTCGATACCGACAGAGAAAGAGAACTCAAGTATGGAAACTCACATGGAAAAATCTCTGCTCCATAGAACTCAGCCGTCCCACCCTGGTAAGACGACCAGGTAAGGCTGTCGATATTTTCACATCCAGCCAGACCTTCTAATGACGTAAAGCCATAACAATCATAAAATGTACACGATGTTACATGATCAATCTCTCCCAAATCTTTGATTTGATCATCTGTAAGCTCACATTCATCAAATGTCACACTGGTGACCTTTTTATTCTTCTTAATCCCGGAAATATCGGCTGATGTTATCTTAACTTCTGAAAAGTAGGGATAGTCATTATTTGTATTAGTAGAACTGTTGCCTCTTCGAATAATCATAAATCCCAAAACAAAAATGCAAAAAACTACAGATACCAAGATTGCGACAAAAACCTTTGGAAACACTGTCCTCTTGGAATCTGCTTTTGATTTCTTAGCTCTATTTTTTCTTATGGGCTGATTGTTCTGAACCTCTGGTATTTTCTGAACGGGTTGTGTTTTTTGCATTGTCGGGATACTCTGCACTGATCGTACGTTTTGTTGCACGTTCTGTTGCACATGATTTTCCTCGTTACCAAGGAGTTCGTTCATCAAATCTTCCATAGATGCTATACGATTCTCTCCACGCAAAGCAAGTCCATGCATCAGTATTTCCTCTACATCTGCTGCAATGACGATTCCGTATTCCGAAGGCTTTTTTATACTATCCTCATACATTCTCTGAAGACTGTCCTCCGGTGCACTGCCTGTTATACAGAAATACATAGTCGCACATAACGCATAAACGTCGGTCCAAGGTCCCTGCGCATCAATGCTGCGATACTGTTCTTCCGGAGCATATCCCGGCTTCAGAATAAGAGTCATCGTCTGTTCGTCATCGTCAGCAAGACTCTTCGCTGCACCAAAATCAAGCAGCTTCAGATTGTCCTCAGACTCCATCATAATATTGTCCGGACTAATATCTCTATGTAATAATCCCATCCGGTGTACTTCCATCAAGGACTTCATGACAGGAAGGAACATATTCAAAACTCTACCCGGAGTCATTGGACCCTTCTGTCTGATATAGCTTTTAAGAGTCTCACCCTTTGCAAAATCCATGATGATGTAAGCAGCGTCTTGTGTCTCTACATAATCACGAATATGAACAATGCCTTCACTTTGTGAAAGCTGCTGCAATATCTCCGATTCATTACGAATCTTCTCCAGATCTTTTGGGCGTACATTTCTGCACTCCTTTACAGCTACTGTATCACCACTAATCAGATCCGTTCCTCGATAAGTTGTTGCGAATCCTCCATTTCCCACGATTTCGCCAACTTCATATCTCTCTTTAAGTATGGTTCCTGTAAGCATGTCTCTTCCCCTTGCTTTTTTCTCAACATTCTATAGGATAACCTATTACGAATAATTATTCAAGGTTATCCTATCGCATCCAATCATCCATTTTCTAAATATATACGAACTGCAAGCGGAAAAATTGAGTAGTTTCATAAAAAAAACAATCAAAAAAGTTTTCTATTTATTTCCATACTCATAACATATTTGATACAATTCTTTGGGCACGAATGGTTTTGAAATACGACTGTTCATTCCTGCCTGATAAACATTTCGAATATCTTCATCAAATGCATCCGCTGTCATAGCTATAATTGGAATTTCCTTTGCATCCTCCCGATTCATATCGCGAATCTTTATTGTAGCCTCAAGTCCATTCATAACCGGCATTCTAATATCCATCAGAATAATCTGATAATATCCCACTTTGGAATCAAGCATCTTCTCAACTGCTTCCTGTCCATTCTTAGCGCAGTCTAAAATGCAACCCTTATTTGCAAGAAGAGTCGTGACAATTTCTGTATTGATCTCATTATCCTCACAAATCAGGATTCTCATACCGTTTAAATCACAAAACTCATTCGTATGTTCCTTTTTCCTGCATTTCTCAAGCTCCTCCTCTGTCACAGTACGAAGAGGAAATTCGAGAGTAAAGGAACTTCCCTTACCAATCGTACTTTCAACTTCAAT
>CAYZUC010000044.1:0-23270 GCA_964481705.1 uncultured Lachnospiraceae bacterium | reverse complement strand
CTGAATATTCTTTAGAATCTTCAGGGTTACATTACTGTTTATTTGTCAATGTTCAACTGTCGTGAAACCTAGATAAAATCTAGCTTCGTGGGCTCTTCGGAATGTTTTCCATCACCCGTGCGACTTGTATATAATATCATTCTGAATTACTAATGTCAACAACTTTTTTAAATTATTTCTCGCTTTTTCATTTTTCATGATATTTGCCCAAAAAACAACTCATAAAACAAGGAAACAAGTCCTTATAAAAGGACTTGTCATTTATAGTATCTTTATATCGCTTACATATGTAATCACTCTATCGGAATAGTAGATTGCTCCTCTCCACGTTTCACATATAGACTGACTGTTTCCACACTGTCTTCGTACCCTTGTGGAACTTCCAGGATAACTACAACACCTTTTGACTGTCCTGCTGGTATCACTTCATTTAATGTCGCCATATCATCCAGCAAAAGAGTTGTGAGTGCGTTCTTCTTGTCTTTTCCATTCATGATCATTCTAAGTATAGGATCTTGGTCCAAAATATCGCAAACCATATCCGTATCGGATACATTACGTATCTCAAAATGAAATACCATTAGCTCATTTTCTGTGGTTGCTTCCATATTGAAGTAATCATCTGATGTTCCATCATTAGGATAAGTTTTACATATCTCACATCCAGAATAAGAAATATCAAAACCGGTAACTCCAAGCGCCTCCGCAATATCCTGGGTACCATTGCTGCCCTCTGAGTTCTCCGTATCGCCTTCCGATTCAGATTCTTCCGTAGTCCCCTCTTCTTCCCGAATTCTGTTTCTCTCTTTTAATGCCTCTACTCTGGCTGCAAGTTCACGTGCTTCTTTTGTATCTACAAGCTTGTCATTCTTATCCTGAACATAGCCGGATAATACATCTGCTGAATAGCCTACAATTTTCTGTTCCTCTTCCTCTGTCAGGTTGATGCTTGGCGTCAAAGCACATCCATTCGTAAAAAGCATCGTAAACGCCAGAGCAAACACTATATAGTAAGTTTTCTTCAAGAGTTATCCCCCATTTATCTTCTATTTGTATGGAATCTACGTTCTTAATAAGACAATTTTATCACCGTGTGTGACTATTTGCAATCCAATTCAAACCAGAAAGCAACTCCATTGTCATAATTCTGCAGTCCAAATTTCTGATGAAAAGAATCCATGATTGCCTTTACAATAGAGAGTCCCACTCCACTTCCTCCATACTCTCTGGTCCTTGCCTTATCGACTTTGTAGAATTTTGTCCAAAGCTTATCTACTGCATTCTCTGGGATTGGTTTGCCTGTATTAAATACGGAAACGCGTACTTTTCCATCCAACTTCGTAATAGTTACCTCAATTTTCTTTTCTCCTTCTGCATAATGAATTGCATTGCTTAGGTAGTTCATAAATACTTCCTCTGTCTTAAACTCATCTGCCCAAGCAAAGAACGATTCCTTCTCTTCAAAGAATACTTCTATTTCTGCCTGTTTGATTAAGATATCTGCGGACTGAATACAGTTACGTACCATCTCAGTAATATCAAATCGCTCCATACAAATTGTATCGTTTCCACTCTCTAATTGATTCAGCGTCATTAGGCTCTTCACCATACTGTTCATTTTATCCGCCTCATCCATGATAACCTCCAGATAATACTCCCTGCTCTCCGAATCCTCATTAATTTCTTCCTTTAAGCCCTCTGCGTATCCTTGAATCAAAGCAATAGGAGTCTTTAATTCATGTGAGACATTAGATAAAAACTCTTTTCTCATATCATCAATTTCTTCTCTTTTCTTAATATCACATTGCAACTCATTATTTGCCGTTTTTAATTCTGAAATCGTATGTTCCAGTGTATCTGATAATTGATTAATATGCTCTCCCAAAATTGCGATCTCATTTTTTCCACCGCTTGTATACTTTGCATCAAAATCCAAATGGGTCATTTTCTCTGATATATCGGCTAATTCCAAAATGGGTTTTGTTATTCTGGTTGATACTAACCATATAATGATTCCACATAATACAATTGCGGCAAGACCAACATATGTCAGAAAACGATTCGATATTGCAACGCTCTCACGAATGCTTTCAAGTGCTGTACGCATGATAATAATATCGCCATTATCCATACTTCCCCATAATTCAATATAATCCGTCTGCATTCTGGGATCAGCCGAAAGCTTTATCATATAATTATCACTATTTACTAAAATTCTGCTGTGTTTTGGTGGTGGTTCATTTCTGGAAACACTTCCTGTCTCGGAGGCACTCTCGCGAAACAGATGATCCATCAGTCTTCCAACCAGCATTTCCTCCTCACTCACTGAAGAAAGAATGGTATTCAAAGACGAATCGACAACAACCACGTTTAGATTGTTTGTGTTACATATCTTCGAAAATTCGATTCCAAATTCATCCGATTTGTAATCTCCGGTATTAAATAATTCATTCAGCTTATCATAAGTACCAACTAAAATCTTTTGCTTATTCTTTACATAGTAATCCTGAAGAAATAGAGTATTTATAATCCAGCATAAGCCAATCGTTCCCGCCATAAGGGTAATGAAAATGATTGCAAATTGTTTTCGAATAGAATGTCTCATTTACTTGTCCTTTCTAATAAAAAGACTGCTACACATAAAGTATAGCAGTCCTCCATTTTACAGGCAATTCATTTCACAATAAATTCACATTCTACTTAAACAGAAAACTGATTCACCGTATCCTCCAGCTCTTCCGCACAATCCATAACATCATCTGTATTGCGGACCAGTTCTTCACTGCTCTCGGTAATCTTCTGTAGGTTCTCATTGACCTCAACGATACCTTGCTCAAGATTCTCCTGACTTTCTGTAATCGTGTCAATTTTTCCTGTGATCTTTTGAATGTTATCGCTCAGCTCTTCGCTTGTCATACCCAATTTCCCGCTGACCTCATCATAGTAATTAGCATCCTTCTGATAGTCTCCTGCCAGTTCTTCAAACTGTTCATAGTTCTTAATTACTGTCTTGTCAATGAAGTCAATGATATCACCACTCTTTTCACTGAGAATTTTAACATTATCGGTTGTTTTATCAATGATTTCTTTTACCTTGGTAATCTCACGATTGGTATTCTCACTTAATTGTCTGATTTCATCTGCAACAACAGCAAATCCACGTCCTGCTTCTCCAGCTCTTGCTGCCTCTATTGACGCATTCAGTGCCAGAAGATTTGTCTGTTGGGCTATACCTTCTATTGTATGACTGACTTCAACAATTTCGTTAATGCATTCCACTTCTTTGATAGCACGATTCAATTCCTGCTTACTGATATCCGTCATATGAACCGTCTCATCTTTATTCTTTATTATACTTGGGACAATCTTTCCGACACGGGTAATAATTTTATTCGCATTCTCTGACATCTCAGAGGCCTGACTTGCCATCTCTTCAATACCACTTTCGACACTCTTGCACGTCGTATCTATATAAGTAATGGAATTGGTCTGTGTCTCAACGCTTGCACCAGTCTCCTGCATAGCAGCACTTATCTGCATAATGCTCTCTGATATTGCTGTTATTTTCTTTCCTGTTGTATCCAGATTATCTCGAATGAGACTTACACCATCTTTTGTCTTACGAATCGTATTGATAAAGTTCTTCTCCATTACCTCAACTAAATAATTGATTTCTTCTGTTTCTGACTTATGATTTCTATGGTCTTTCTCGTTCAAAATTGAGGAGCGAATGAACTCTTTCATCTTAACTACAGGCGCAAGGTTCTTTGTTACAATAAACGGGACCAGTAGCAAAATAATGACAATCACAATAATAGAAATAATCAACGCAATGATAATAAGAGACAATAACTGTTTTTCAACATTTGCTTTTGGAATCGCAATCCCGAGTGTCCATCCCGTATCACCGATGGATGCTTTCGATAAATATACAGCTTCACCCTTATAGTCTTTAATCAATGAAGCAATCTTGTCACTTGCTAGAGCTGTTTTAACATTATCCTCCGTTGCAACTGCCCCATCAGCATTTGGCAGAAAGCTCTCATCCGGATGAGAAATATAGTTCCCATTATTATCAACTAAAAATCCATAGACTCCCGGTTCAAAACTAATACCCTCAATAATAGTTACTATCTCGGTAATATAAACATCTTCACCAACGACGCCGATCAGCTCGCTTCCATTATAAATAGGAGAAGCAATGGTAATCATCATGTTTTTACTAACCTCATCTACATAAGGTTCTGATATAATTGTACCCTTTTTCTCACTGGCTGAAATATACCAGCTTCTGGTTCTCGCATCAAAATCAGGAGGTAATCCCTCCTCTGATCCAGACATCATGAATAGGGATTGGTCTTGAAAAGCAATGTAAAGGTCAGCGACATCACTCCCTATGTTCGTTTTATACCCTCTTATAGTATCCCTAATCTTATCCTTATCATCATATTGCGCGTATGTAAGTGTGCTTTCCGCAACACCTTCAACGAATTGCATTTTTCGACTCAAAAAGGTATTGAATTGTTCTGCGTAAGCCTTCGTGTTAAGAGATAACTCATTTTTCTGTCTATCAACAAGCTTACTATTGGCGCTAAATACAATTGACCCTGACAACAGAACAAGAGCAATTATAGTTACAAGTAATAATATACAGGTGAGCTTTCCTTTGATTGTCTGCATAAATTTTAGTTTCATATCGTCGACCTCTTTCCTATTATATTTACTTACTATTCTATTACATTTCAATTATTATAACAACTAAATTTGTCGAATAATCGAAATAAAATAAAGTCACGAGAAAACTCCCGTGACTTTTATCACATACGTATCATTCACCTTCAAATTTATACCCCATCCCCCATATCGTCTTAATACAGTCTCCTTTGCTTCCCATCTTGCTTCTTAGCTTCTTAACATGTGTATCAATGGTTCTCGCATCCCCAAAATAGTCATAATTCCACACATTATCCAATATCTTCTCTCTTGATAATGCAATACCGGCATTTTCAATAAAATAAGACAGCAATTCAAACTCTTTAAAGCTTAATTCCACAGCTTCTCCATCAATCTTAACACTATGGGCAGCTTTATCTATTACGATTCCATTCTTCTCAATTTTATCATCACCAGTCAATGCATTGGAACGTCGTAAAAGAGCTCCCACTCTCGCAACAAGAATCTTGGGACTGAATGGTTTTGATATATATTCGTCAATACCTAGCTTAAAGCCTTGTAATTCATCTCTTTCTTCTCCCTTTGCAGTTAAAAGTATGATGGGCACTCTCGAAAACTCTCGAATCTCACGGCATACCTGCCATCCGTCTACCTTTGGCATCATAATATCACAAATTATCAATGCTATATTCTTTACTTCAAAGAATATATCCAAAGCCTGACTTCCATCTTCAGCTTCTAAAACATCATAATCTTGCTTTACAAGGAAATCACGGACAAGTTTTCTCATACGGCTCTCATCATCAACTACAAGAATCTTGATTCTGTCCATCAAAGCACCCCCGTATATGGAAATTGCTACAAATCATCTACTGTTACTTCGTAAGCATAACAAACAAATATGTTAAAAATGTGAATTTACTCGTCTTCTGTCTGTTCAACGGTTGTCTCAAGATATTCTCCATATTCACGTTCTTTTTCTCGTATCCTCTTCTCCCGTTCTGTCAGACTTTGTTCCCAGCTGGCATACTGATTTTCGAGAACTGCTTTATAATTTAAAATATTGGGATTGCTTGCGGTATTCGATATCACAAACATTCCAGCAACCATCAATAGTAGAATAACAATTACTGCTTTCGATATCGTATATTGTTTTCGGAAGTTCTCTACCTTTCTTGGTGTTATCCTGGTTTTTGGTTGGACATCCGCTCCATTCATGGTTGAAGTATATAAGGTATACAAAGGGATAGGAACAATCTCCTCGGGATCAATTTTGTCCGAGTGTAGTAAAAATTTCTGTACACCATCCAAAAAAATATTGCCAACAGGGGTAACAAAAACACGATTCATAATCATCTTATTATAAATCACCAAAACGCTAACCGGATCCTCATAGTTCATCCGTTCGGCTATATACTTTATTTTCTTCTCTTCTTCTCTGGCTGTCTCTGCATCTGCCAGTGATCCGAATCGAAATCCATTCACAATCAAATCCTCAGAATTACCCATAGTTCTCCCCATTCCCAAGCATTTTATGCTCATAATAGATTGCATAACAAGTTCATAAAGTATAAAAGGAGCGTATACTTTGTTTTCTACAGTATAATTTATCATGTGGGCAAAATCAATGAATTCAAAAAAAATCATCTTGCACTACTTATTTTCGACATAATGTGCTATTATATTGAAGTTAGAATTTTCATGCAGATTGGAGAAAAGAAATGAAGCGAAAAAGCAAACGAGGAACCCGTAACCAAATGATCATCATTGCAGTAATTGCTGTTATTTTGATCGCACTTGCAATTGGTGGTATTGTTCTTGCAAAATCCATGACTAAGATTAAATCGATTACAATTACTCCGGATTTCAATGAAGAAGAACTTGATATAAATCAAGATTATTCTTTTTCCATACAAACAGATCCGAGCAATGTGAAACTACAGTCTCTTGAATGCTATACAGATTCAACTGCTGCAACTTTTGTTATCTCAGGTGATGGAAAAGCATTACTCCACACGAATTCAGAGGGTACTATTACCGTCAATCTAAAAAAAGGTAATACCTCAAGTAATTCATATACTTATAATATAGTAGATTTTGCAGCACGACAGGCAGAGGAGCAAGCTGCCCTTGATGCCGCTGCAGAGGCTGAAGCCGCTAAGGAAGAAATTCCAGAAGAGACGGTTTCAGAAAACGAACCCACTACAGAACTGATTATGACAACAGATACTGTTAAGATTCGTGCAACACCAAGTACTGACGGAGAGATTTTAAGTCTTTGTAAAAAAGGAGATTCCTTCACCAGACTGGAGAGCACAGAAGATGGTTGGAGTAAAATTGAGTTTGAAGGAAAAGAAGCTTATATTAAATCCGACTATGTAGTTGTTGCTACCGAAGAAGAGGTTCAGACGGCAAAAGAAGCTGCTGAAAAAGAAGCCGCTGAGGACGCCAAGAGAGAAGAGGAAGAAGAAAAGAAGGCTGACGAGGAAAAGAAAGCTGCTGAGCAAAAGGCTGCTGAGCAAAAGGCTGCTGAAAAGGCTGCTCAGGATAAAGCTGCAGAGGATGCCAAGAAAATTGCTGCTGCAACACCATCCAACAATGAAGTGGTACCAGCTCCTGCACCAGAGACCCCGGCTCCTGCACCAGCTCCTGCACCTACAGGCGGAACCGTATCCTACACCGACAAGAATGGAGCTACCACTACCTTCACGCAGGCTGAATGGGATTATATCATGTCCTACTGGGCATATACCGGTCAAGCAGAATATTTTGTTCACAAGCATACCTGTGCCGAGTTACACGCACTCTATAATGCCACTCACTAATACCGAATATACGAATCACCGCCAATGATTACCATTTTGGCGGTGATTTTTATATAAAACTAAGGATTTTGGACATTAAGTAAAACACTGAGACGTTTTCCATTATTGATAGCAACAATATTTGTTTGACCTTCTGACACCCCATAGATTCTGCCGTTGCGCACAAATGCAATAGCTGCATTCTCAGATTCCCATATGGTTTTTTTCTTTCCTCCCGTAACTTTGGCCTTTGTTGTCCTGCCTACATAAATTGTTGTTTTGGGAACCGTTAATCGCGGATTAAGTACCTTTACGGAAATGGATTTTCTTCTTCCGTGAAGATATGCTGAGATTGTTACAATCCCTTTTTTCTTCCATGTGACAAATCCATTATCATCAACTGTTGCCACCTTTTTATTGTTTGATACCCACCGTTCAACGGTCTCTGTGGTACCCAAAACTTCCATCTGTACTTTCTCACCCACGTTTGCCATGGAAATGGACTTCAAATGAGGCGACTCTATTGTAACCGGATACTCATAAGTATCATTCCTGGTTTGAACATAGATTATTGTGCTTCCGGCTCTCTTTGCTGTCAATTGTCTTTTTTTGTATTGAATAAGCTTTGTGTTCTTGACGCGAACCTTGACAATCTCCTTTTGTTTGAGTTTGATCTTATCCCCTACAAGAAACGTGGTATGAAAGTATTCTGGATTGTATACCTGATAGCTTTGTTCCACTACACCGATATACCGACCTTTTCCTGTGAATTGCAGCGTTACGGTTCCTGCTCTATCATACTCTCCCCGAATAACTTTTCTCTCATAATCACGCTCTCTTTTTAATAAAGTACCATCAAAAAATATCGTCTCCTCGGAGAGATTCATACCCTTCGACCGAAAAGCAACATCCGGCACCTTGATTTCTGCTTCTCTCAAATCCCTTGTTATTCGAATATAGCAGCTTACCGTACCGGAGTAATCTCCTCTTCCTTCCAACAGCAGTAATACTCCACTTGCCTTTTCCAACTCATCTGTGCGATATGCACTTCTCTCTGCGCTCGTTTCCGGTTTCTTTGTATACAAAATATAATTTGCTGTTATAAAGTCGTCAGATACTGTAAGTCTTTTTCCATTCAGCTCTACCTGTGGTATGGGAAGTTTCCCATTTCGAATCATAGATGTTGTCAACATATTCGGACTTTGTATGGTAGCTTCAGAAAGATCCGGTGTATTTACACTGACGGTAACTTCATCCGACTGTTCTCTGCAGGTGATTCGAACCTTGGTGGTTCTGTCATGTACCATTTCAGAGGCACTCATCTTGCCTGTCTGATCTACCTTCACAATGGATGGATCCAATGACTCGTAGGTAACTTCATCCTCGCAATCATAAAAAGTACATGCAATCTGCTTCTCTGGCTGTTCCGAATTCAGACGATATTCCATTTGATCCACTACATAATGGACATCCTTTGTATATGCCCGAATACCAAAGTCTCCTAATGAATAGGTAGTTCCATTCATAGAGAAGGTCTCTCTCCAATCCGTCCCATAAAGATAGTTTGTGTGTTCCATGGTCTCTTCCTGATTATCTGACCTGGTTCTCGATATCAGAATACTTCCATCATCAGTTCTTGTAATAACAATGGAAAAAGAATCTCCCTTACGTATTCGAGGTTCAACATCAAGCTCTATTCTTTGCATGCCAGCAGTCTCAAGCCTAAATTCCTGAGGTTCCGGCAAGAGTGGTGTTCCACCGGATGGATTATCTACCGGTGGATTCAGGTAAATCTGAATATTTCCAGTAAGGTGCTTCATTGTCTCAATGGATATGGCATCTATCTTCTCATTCTGATTGGCATGATAAACACTGGCATATTTCTTCCCTGAAATACTATGTGTAACATTTCCTCCTTTATGTCCATAAGCATGATCATAACTATCCTCTTCAACCTCAAAGAAAGTAACATTTCGATTCTGAATCGAGGAGGTCTCATAGGAAATCCAAAAGTAACCACGATTCCCCCATTGAACACCCCAACTGTTCTTACAGAGCCATGCCCCATCCTGAGAAGGATGTACATTTTTTCCCAAAGATTCTTTTGGATAACTATCATCCCATCCGATTACAGTGACCGCATGATTGGTTGATGTCTTGTCATTTTCATAGTAACCATAATCATCACTATAATTATCATAATAAGCATCATGATAATAGGAAAGACTTCCAGCTCCATAATCCTTAATTCCCTGCTTTACCAGGTCAATATCATCGGAATTATACATAACTACTTTCTTTAAGTGCAGTTCGCTGTCATCAATTGTATAACCATTCTGAACTCCATTGTAATTTGTAGCTACATTGTAGGGCAGTTGTGATTCGGTACATAAGCCGTCCCACCTTGTCATGCAGTTCCATGCACGTGTTGCATTTCCACCTATGTCCAAAATGCCAACCGGTCGATTCGGAATCTGTCCTGCCTGCAGCATTTGCTCTTCTCTGTCATTATCTGCTATCTGATAAGTAGAATAAGCTATTTTCAGCTCAGAAAGATCGAGATTGTCTTTTGTACATACTTTACCATCATGTACCACCCCATGGCGAATCATAGATGCTTCTATACTTGCAATTGATGCAAATGCCCAACACGTTCCGTAAGGATTCTGGCATTTTACTGGGGTGATACAATTCTGTTCTCTACTATCATAAGATTCTTCCAGGCTTCCGACCTGATGCTCCAATTCCGGGGCTCTTGGTACAATGATTTCCTCGTCAATAACACCCGGTACAAATGCTACCGGCTCTATTTCGTTATCTGTATATGCTTCAGCATAAGCAGGAATTTGTCCTATAGCCAGTAAAAGTGCTACGAATAAACTAAGGCTAAATCCCTTCCATATGTTCTTTTTCCTTCTCATGATTCTCTTCCTTTCAGATAAGAAAAAGATACCATATATTTCCTAATAATGCAATGAAGCCCAGCAATACCTATTGAAAAGAGTTATACGCATCGCTAAGTGCTGATGACTGATTCATATATACATCATTAAGCTTCGAACTCCATTTTTCATATACCTCATAATCATCGCCATTTGCTTCCATAAGATCATACATCTTACTCTCACCCTCAATATCAATTTCAGATAACACTGTAATCTTATCATCACAGAGATCAGCCAAGGCATCATTATCATTCTCAATTCCATCTGTTTCGTCCCAAAACTCATCAACAAGTTCCGGTGTGCGTTCTTCCATCTTATCCGAATAGTTTAGATAGATTTCCTGATACTCTCTCTCTTCTGCAAGAACATCATCATCCCAATCTGACTCAGTAACTTCTTCTGTTATTTCTTCATCTTCCCTCTTATCTCTCTTTTCAGGTTTCTCATCCTCTTCCGATTCGTACTCATAGTCAGTTTCCAGTTCATCATCAATATCCACCTCAGGCTCCTCCTGGTCATGTGTCAGCTCATAAGCTGCTCTCTGGATGTTCGTTCCATCACACGCCGTCATGGTGATTGCCATCGCTCCAATAAGTATTAATAGTAACATTTTCTTTTTCATAGTAATTTTCCTTTCAAAATATATTCTTCTATAAATCGCTTTCAAAATATCATACGATTCCAAAAGAAGATTTTTTTGGAAATAATAAAAAGAGAAGGAAAACACCCTATTGGCATTTTCCTTCTCTTTTCGATTCATTCGAATGGACCTGAGGGGATTTGAACCCCTGTCCGAAAATCCTTTCATTAAGACTTCTTCCATCACAGTCATTTCTTAGACATTCCCTCCATGTACCGCCAAATGACAGGCTGTACACTTTAGTAGCTTCATAGTTTCTTTTATCTCCTCAAAGCTTTGGAAACAAAGTGCCCCACAAATTTGATGCCGGATTCCCAAGCTGTGGGAAGCTCAGGGCCGACAAGCAGCAACTAGGCTGCTAACGCTACTTTATTGTTTGCGTTTATATTTAGTTTCCGATGGTTTTATGCGGAACCGGACCGCGGATGGCTATCCTAACTTCCAGACCCCCGTCGAAACCAGTACAAGCCCGTACTGATTACCCAATATGGGATTTGAAGTATCATAAATATAACTCACAATAATCGCATTGTCAATGAGATTACCGTATTGTTAATAAAGATTTTTCACTTTAAAATCTCGCTCTGTTTCGCGTCTTAAATCCTTCTTGGCAATGTCCTGACGCTTATCATACATTTTCTTTCCTTTCGCCAATCCAATCTGCACTTTTACCAAGCTTCCCTTAAAATATACTTGGAGTGGAACCAGAGTATAACCCTTTTCCTGAATCTTCCCAAAGAGCTTATTAATCTCAGACTTATGCATTAATAACTTACGTACCCTTAAAGGATCCTTGTTGAAAATATTACCCTTTTCGTATGGACTGATATGCATTCCATAGATATACACCTCTCCATTTTCGATTCGCACAAAGGCCTCTTTGATACTCCCTTTTCCCATACGAAGAGATTTCACTTCTGTACCATGCAAGGCTATTCCTGTTTCAAAAGTATCTTCAATAAAATAATCAAAATATGCCTTCTTATTATTGGCTATTAATTTGTTACTATCCTTCTTCTCCGCCATACTCATCCTCCGAAATACCAAAATCAATCGTTCTAGCTATTTTATCGGTTCCCTCTACAACAACATTTACTGTCTGACCCAACTTAAAGGAACGGTTTGTTGTCTCACCAGTCACTTCATATCGCTCTTCGCTATAATGATAATAATCGCCTGGTAATTTCGAAATATGGACCAATCCTTCAATTGTATTTGGTAACTCCACATAGATGCCCCAGCTCGTCACTCCTGAGATAACTCCGGTAAACACCTGACCAATACGCGTCTGCATATACTCAACTTTCTTCAGCTTATCGGTCTCTCTTTCCGCTTCGTCTGCCAATCTTTCACGATCACTCGATCTCTTTGCTACATCCGGTAAGATTTTCTCATAGTGATCAATTCTCTTTTCCCCCAATTTTCCACGCAGATTCTCCTTGATAATCCTGTGAATCTGCAAATCCGGGTAGCGACGAATGGGTGATGTAAAGTGACAGTAATACTCACATGCCAATCCAAAGTGCCCTTTGCACTCTGTTGTGTATTGTGCCCGTTTCATAGAACGGAGCGTCAATCTGCTGATTAGTGCTTCCTCTGCTGTATCCTCAACTTTGACAAGAAGCTTCTGAAGCTCTTTGGGATGTACTTCGTCCTTGGCAATATGAATGGAATAACCAAAATTGTGGATAAACGTACCCAATTTCTGTATCTTCTCTGGATCCGGCGTATCATGCGTACGATATACAAACGGTAGTTCCTGCCAGAACATGGTCTCAGCTACTGTCTCATTCGCTATCAGCATGAAATCCTCGATCAACTTAGTAGCCACATTCCTATCATAAGGCTTAATCTCCAGTGGACGTCCCTGTGAATCGAGAAGAATCTTTGTTTCTGGGAAATCAAAATCAATAGAACCCCTTTTTCTCCTCTTCTCACGTAGAATACGTGCCAGTTCTTCCATCCGTTCAAACATGGGAACCAGTTCTTCACATTCTTTTCGGAGCACTTCATCATGGTCGACTAAAATTCTTTTCACTTCATTATAGGACATGCGTCGATTTACACATATTACTGTCTCCGTAATCTGCGAGCTTACTACTTTGCCCTTATGATCAATAGTCATAAGGCAGCTCAAGGCCAGACGATCCTCCTTCTGATTGAGCGAACAGATTCCATTCGACAATTCATGAGGCAGCATCGGAATCACTCGGTCGACAAGATATACGCTCGTTCCACGGTTTAATGCTTCTCTATCCAGAGCACTGTTCTCCTGAACATAATTGGTTACATCCGCGATATGCACACCCAGCTTATACAGATCTCCATCCATAGTCAAAGAGACCGCATCATCGAGATCCTTGGCATCCTCACCATCGATTGTAACCATCATCATATCACGTAAATCCAGTCTGCCAGCCATATCTGCTTCTGTAACATCCTTTGCTACACGGGTAACCTGATTCAATACTCTCTCGGGGAACTCCGTAGACAAATCAAACCCCTTCACAATACTCATAATATCGACGCCAGGATCATCTACATGACCAATAATCTCTGTTACGATACCCTCTGGTTTCTTTTTCTCGTTCCCGAAATCAGTAATCTTTACAACAACCTTATGTCCGGTTACTGCTCCTTTAGAACGCTCGACTGGGACAAAAATATCCTTTATTATACGAGTATTATCCGGAATCACAAAGCCATAGCCCTTCCCACTCTGTTCATACGTACCTACAAGAGTCGCAGTGCTTCTCTCGACGATGCGAATGACCTTCGCTTCCTGTCTCTTGCCATGACCCTTCCCGATTAGCTCCACTTCAACAATATCATGATGCATCGCACCATTCACATCATCCTCTGATATAAATAAATCCTGTTCCTGACCTTCTATTTCGACAAATCCAAATCCATTCGGATGACTGATAAAAGTACCGATAATTGCCTTTTCTGTTCTTAATGCAATCTTACCTCTTTTTGATATTTCGATCTGACCTTCTTGGCTCAATTCCTGAATAATATTGTCAAACTCTGGTCTATCTTCCTTTTTTACCTGCATGAATACCGCAAGCTCTTTCATTTTCATTGGTACATACAGTTCATCTGCAAATAATTGCAGCATCTTTTTTTTACGCTCTTCTTTTTGATTCATAATTTCTTTTCTCATTCCTGTTTCGTCATTGTTCCATAAGAAAAGCACCCTTGTAACCAAGAGTGCTTTGTCATTAGAATTTGTTGATATTTAATATCACCGCTATCACGATAAACGCAACCGCAAGCCACTTCGTTGACTTAACAAGTAATCCCTCCATGGAACGTCCCTTGTTCTTGCCCCAATAGGTCTCTGCTGCACCGCTGATAGAACCAAGTCCTGCTGACTTACCTTCCTGCATTAATACAAGTACTGTAAGTGCTACACATATAATTAAAAATAATACTGTTAATATCGTTCTCAAAACTGCCACTTCCATATCCTCCTTCAATGACCTGTGTATCTACACGTCAAACAAGATATATATTACCACACCATTTTTATCTTTGCAACAGTATTTTCGATTTATTTATGTTCCTGCTATTTGATGGTACGCATCTCCTCCTCGATACGCAGAAGCTGGTTATACTTCGCTACACGATCCGTTCGACAGGGTGCTCCGGTCTTAATCTGACCCGCATTTATTGCTACCGATATATCAGCAATCGTAGTATCTTCTGTTTCGCCCGAACGGTGGGATATAACGGTTTGATATCCATTCTTCTTTGCCATTTCTATTGCTTCCAAAGATTCCGTCAATGTTCCAATTTGATTTACTTTTACAAGAATTGCGTTTCCACATCCCTTCCTTATTCCCTTTTCCAGTCGTTTTGTATTTGTGACAAAAAGATCATCTCCAACAAGCTGAATATCTCCACCCATACGCTTTGTCATCTCTTTCCATCCTTCCCAATCCTCTTCCTGTAGTCCATCCTCTATAGAACAAATGGGAAATTGCTTGACCAAATGTTCATAATATGTGATCATCTCCTTCGTATCTCGCATGATTCTTTTTCCCTGCATTTGGCTTTCTCCCGGAAAGTAGTACATGGAACTTTTTTCATCATACAATTCACTTGCTGCTGCATCTATTGCAATCTGAATCTCCTTGTCAGGTTCGTAACCGGCTGTTGTGATTGCCTCCATCATAAGACTTAGTACTGCCTTGCTGTCAGAAAGATTTGGTGCAAATCCACCTTCATCTCCAACTGCTGTCTGAAGTCCCTTCTGAACCAGAATCCGCTTAAGCGTGTGATAAATCTCCGAGCAAATTCGTAAACGTTCGGTGAATGAGGTCTCAATTACAGGCATAATCATAAATTCCTGTAAATCTACTGTATTATCCGCATGTTTTCCTCCATTCATAATGTTCATCATAGGAATCGGTAATACCCTGCTATTAACTCCTCCAATATATTGATAAAAAGGAAGACCCAGCGCATTCGCTGCTGCTTTTGCCACAGCCAAAGACACGCCTAGTGTAGCATTCGCACCCAGATTCTTTTTGTTTTCGCTGCCGTCCTTCTTGATTAGAATTTCATCAATCAATCTCTGATTCAAAGCATTTTTTCCCAAGACAGCTTGAAAAAGAACTTCATTCACGTTCTGAACAGCCTTCTTTACTCCCATACCGCCATAGCGAGTTCCTCCATCTCTCAATTCTACAGCTTCAAATTTCCCGGTTGATGCTCCGGAAGGGACCGCTGCCCGACCTGTATATTTTTTTCGATTGCATTCCGAAACCACAGTCACCTCTGTCTCCACCGTCGGATTTCCTCTGGAATCCATAATTTCTCTTGCTCTCACATCTACTATTCCCAAATACGTTTTCATAATGATATCCTTTCCGAACATTCCTTTTTTCATTTAGTATCATTATTTCCAAACGCAAAAAAAATACACCCCGAAGGTGTATTTTATTGATCTATGCTTTTATTTATGCTGGATTCATGGTAAAGACACTCTATCTCCTCCCGAATATTGAGAAAGGCGCGAACCACCTGTGGATCAAAATGATTTCCGCTCTCAGATGCGATAATATCAAAAGCTTCATCCAGAGAATAGGCACGCTTATATGGTCGCTCAGATACGAGTGCATCGAATACATCTGCTACAGCCATAATTCTCGCATTCAATGGAATGTCATTACCGGATAATCCAGTTGGATAACCCTTGCCGTTCCACTTCTCATGATGATACCTTGTGATTTCTTTTGCCATCTCGTAATACTCTTTATCATCTGTCTCCGACATCGTTTTCTCTATAATCTTGACTCCGTTCTCGGAGTGAGTCTTAATAATCTCAAACTCTTCTGCCGTAAGCTTCGCGGGTTTGTCAAGGATATGATCCGGAATTGAAACCTTTCCTATGTCATGGAGCGGTGCTACCGACCGTAATTTCTCACGGTAGCTCTCAGTTAAAATATCCTCATAAATATGCTCTTTTGTCAGTTCCCTTGCAATCGCATCTACATATCCACTCGTTCGCTGAATGTGACCGCCGGTAATTAAATTCTTATTCTCCACAATAGCAGAAAAACCATTAATAATCTGTTCCTGCATTCTCTTAAGCTGCGATGTCTTACGATTAACTTCTTTCTCCAAATCCTTCTGATAATTCTCCAAAAGATGCAGATTCTCCTGTTGCGCAGAGACATCTTCCAGCCAGATTACAATACCCCCTACGCTCCGTCTCTCACTCACGTCTTTCAAACGAACCTGAAAATCTTTGTCCTCTTTCCTGATACAACAGAATTCTCCTTCATTCTCTGCACGCGTGATAATCTCATCCAGCTCTTCCGAAACATGACTCATCTGATCCCCTATATAAGCTTTCTCTAGCTCCGGAAATAATTCTTTCGCAACTTTATTGGATTCCTTATAACGGAACTTACGATCCACAACAATAATGGCATCATCAATCGATTCAAAAATATATTCTCTCGCTTGGATATTCATATCACAGACCTTGCCGCCGCCAATTAAATAAACCAGGAAAACACTTGCTATTAGCAGCCCAAACGGAGCCAATTCAACCGAAACTCCGGTTACTTTATCCAACGCATATCCAAAGCTTGGAAATAAAACCATACAAATCAGAGAAACATTATTTGGCATATTAATACTGATATGATATCTTAGACTCATTTCGTGAAAAATGATACCAACCGTAATCAATGTATACATGACCACCATTACCAAGAACAACGTATGTAGTATCCCATAATCCTTCACCAGATTCGGATATGTCCCCGAATTATCCATATAGAAGGATTTGTAGAAAAACGGATGTTTCTCAAACGTAATTGTCACAAGTACATAAAAGCATGAGATAAAGCCAAGCACATAAAGAAGCTTATTATAGCGTTTCGAACGAAAATACAATACGCAAAATAAGCTAATAAAAAAGTATACACTGCTGGCACCAACATAGTTCATCTTAGTACCTATTATCAACATCTCTATAGAGGTGGCCTGAATCTGAAGCAGGTAGCCAACCCAGATTACTGTGCCACAAAGTGCGATCATGGTTGCAACATTTTGCTCTCTGGATGGTCTCTGATATATGACCACAAATACACAAAGAACAGATAACATCAAACCAAACATGTAAATCGCAGGTATATATGCTTCCATAGAATCTCCATTTCATCCGTAATTGTTATGTTAAGTATATCTTATATTACTATTTATTTCAACGAAATCGTACATATATTAGCACTTTTACACAAAAAAAGCCCCAACTCCTAATAGAAGTCAGAGCCTTTGTGCTATCCCTTATTATTTCTTGATCAATAATGATTTTCCTGTCATCTCTTTCGGCTGTTCCATACCCATTATCTGAAGGAGGGTGGGAATAATATCAGCCAGACATCCATTCTCACGAAGAATATAGGAAGAATCATAATTTACAAGGATGAAAGGAACTGGATTGGTGGTATGAGCAGTAAATGGAGCTCCTGACTCATAATCGACAAGCTGTTCTGCATTTCCGTGGTCTGCACAGATAAACATAGTGCCATCCACTGATTTAATTGCATCTACTGCCTTTCCAACACATTCATCCACTACTTCAATAGCCTTGATTGCCGCAGACTCCACCCCGGTATGGCCAACCATATCCGGATTAGCAAAGTTAATAATAATAACATCATATTTATCCGATTTAATAGCTTCGCATAGCTTATCACATACTTCGTATGCACTCATCTGAGGCTTTAAATCATACGTTGCAACATCCTTCGGTGAGTTCACAAGAATTCTGTCCTCTCCTTTATTAGGGGTCTCAACACCTCCATTAAAGAAGAACGTAACATGCGCATATTTTTCTGTCTCGGCGATTCTTGCCTGCGTCTTTCCGTTCGCCGCAAGATACTCACCAAAGGTATTGGTTAATGCAATCTTTTCAAATGCAACTTTCTTATTTGGAATGGTCGGATCATAATCCGAGAAGCACACAAACGTTGTATCTAATCTCTTACGTTCAAATCCTTTAAAATCATCATCACAGAACGCTCTGGTAATCTCACGAGCCCGGTCAGGACGGAAATTAAAGAACACCACGCTATCCTTGTCACGAATAACACAAACTGGTTTACCATCCTTTTGTACGACAATAGGCTTAACAAATTCGTCATTCACCTCTGCATCATAGGAAGCTTGAATCCCTGCAGTGGCACTGTCGGTCTTTACACCCTCTCCCTTTGTGAGCGCGTTATAAGCAAGCTGAACACGATCATAGTTATTATCACGATCCATCGCATAGTAACGACCGGAAACAACACCAATCTCACCTACACCCAGTTCTTTCATCTTTGCTTCTAACTGCTCTACGTATCCTTTTCCGGATGCCGGCGGTGTGTCACGACCATCCAGGAAGCAGTGAACATATACTTTCTTCAAACCATTTCTCTTAGCAAGCTCAAGAAGTCCAAATAAATGTGTTATATGAGAGTGAACGCCTCCATCAGAAACAAGTCCGAACATATGGAATGCAGAATCATTTTTCTTGCAATTCTCTACTGCTGCAAGCAATGCCGGATTGGTAAAGAATGTACCTTCCTCTATTTCCTTTGTGATTCTTGTAAGTTCTTGATATACAATTCTTCCGGCACCCATATTCAGATGTCCAACCTCAGAATTTCCCATCTGTCCATCCGGAAGTCCAACAGCAAGTCCACTTGCATATCCCTTTACAAACGGGTAATCCTTCATCAGGCTGTCAACAACAGGTGTTTTTGCCTCAGCAACTGCGTTTCCTTCCTGCTTATTATTCAGTCCATATCCATCCAGGATCATTAATACAGTAGGTTTTTTACTCATTGTCTTTCTCCTTTAATTTCAAAATCAAATCTCTTCTTTTCAACGTATGTGATTATACACTGTTTATGGGATGTTAGCAAGATTGACTTTGGGGAATGCAACGCAAAAACGAAAGATTTTCGAAAGATTATATTTTGTGTATTGACAGATTGGTTTATCGTGGCGTATAGTGACACTAGTTAGCGGACAAAAACGTTAAACAAATAATGAATGGAAAAGGAGGTAATATCATGTTTAATCATTTTACAATGTTGGATCATCAAGCAACTGCAACTATTACAACTACAATGAATAACAATTTTAGTGCTATTATCTCTGTATATACTGATTGATCTTCTATTTTTAGCTCAACCAGAACCGTGGATAATATGCCACGGTTTTTTTATGTTTGAATGATGAAATCATGAATCCAAATCAGCCGGTGGGATATTGTCCTCCGGCTAATTTTGTATACAGAGTAAAAACACTTTCGAATGGAGTAACTATGAACACACTAAAAAAATTACTAAAAAAGAACATGTGGTTATACATACTCGGAACGCTTGCTATGATTGTGAGCATTTCTCTTGATATGTTTGCACCACAACTAACTCGACACGTCATAGATGATGTTGTCGTCGGAGGGCAGCTTGATAAGCTGAAGATTTTTCTGATCGGCTTTTTTGTTGTCGGCGTCGGACGCTGCATTTTACAATATGTCAAAGAATTTATCTTTGACATAACCGGTTCAAAAATAGCCTGTGAGCTTCGCAAAGACCTGTTTCATCATATTCAGGGATTATCAGCAAGCTTTTTTGACCGCAACAATACTGGTGAGCTTATGGCTCGCGTAATGGATGATGTTAATAAAATATGGGATTCGTTATCCTTCATCGGTATGTTGATTATCGAAGTAGTCGTACATACTTTAATTGCTCTTTACTGCATGTACAGCCTCAGTTGGAAGCTCGCAATTCTTCCTACTATCGGAATGGCTGCTGCTGCTTTCATCGCAATTGCAATGGAGCATAAATTAGGCGCTGTTTATGAAGCGATCAGTGAGGAGAATGCTCAGCTGAATAATGTGGCAGAAGAGAATCTGGCTGGTGTACGTACTGTAAAATCCTTTGCCAGAGAAAAATTTGAGATCAAGAAATTTCTATCTCATAATGAACGTTATTATGAACTGAATATGAACCAATCCAAAATCTTTGTTAAGTACTACCCTTACCTTCAGATGATTACAAGACTTCTTCCCTTTCTTGTTCTGCTTCCGGGTGGATATCTTGTTATTCACAATGAATTATCCCTTGGAGGGTTAAGTGCATTTGTAGAATACTCTACGAACATTGTCTGGCCAATGGAGATGCTTGGCTGGTTAACCAATGGCCTGTCTGCTGCCCTAGCGTCAAATAAACGTATTAAAAAGATTTATGCAGAGGAACCAACTATTTGTGAGGTCAAGGATCCTCTTGTGTTACCTGCAGTAAAAGGAAATATTGAATTTTCTCATGTGTCCTTTGCAAAAGAAGATGGTTATCAGATTTTAAAAGATATCTCTTTCTCGGTTGAGGAAGGGAAAACGATTGGTATTATGGGAACCACAGGAGCAGGAAAAACATCCATTATCAACCTTTTGGATCGTCTCTATGATGTATCCGAAGGCAGTATCACATTGGATGGTGTTGATATCCGAAAGTTATCACTCAAGCAGCTTCGTAAAAGTATTTCTTTTGTTATGCAGGATGTCTTTCTGTTTTCCGATTCCATTCTTGAGAATGTGAAGCTCGGCAAGAAAGCTTGTTTACCGTTTCCTACCATTCAAAAAGCAGCACACGATGCGCAAGCAGATGAATTTATTGAACAGATGGACCACCAATACGAAACCGTTATTGGGGAACGAGGAGTTGGTCTGTCCGGTGGTCAGAAGCAGCGGATTAGCATTGCCAGGGCATTGTCTAAGGAAAGCCCGATTCTTGTTATGGATGACTCCACCTCTGCTCTTGATATGGAAACAGAATCGCAGATCCAAGAGACACTTGCTTCCTTACGTGGAACAAAACTCATCATTGCCCATCGAATCAGCGCTGTGAAAGATGCAGATGAAATCATTGTATTGGAGAACGGTTCTATCGCCGAACGCGGAACACATAAGTCTCTTCTTCAATTGAAGGGACTGTACTATAAAACCTATATGGCTCAATATGGGGAATATCTGGGAGGAAATGAAAATGTCGGTTAACTCTTATCGACAGGATGAGGACGTAAGAAACACCAGTAAACTCAAAACACTGATGCGTTTATACTCATACCTGTTAAACTATAAAAAACAAATTCTACTGGTCCTGCTGATCATGGGCATTACTGTTGCAATAACAATTGTAAATCCGCTCTATCTCGAGTATGCAGTAGATCACTATATTAAAAGAAAAGATTTTAAGGGTCTCTTTCTCTTAATGGGATCTGGAATCGTCCTAAATCTTTTCATGGCACTCATGATTAAAGTTCGAATCTATATGATGGCCAAGGTTTCCAACAAGGTTCTGGTCAATATTCGTCAGACTCTGTATACACACATTCAGACGTTAGATTTTTCTTTTTTCGATTCCAGACCAACCGGTAAGATTTTGGCTCGTATCATTGGAGATATTAATTCTCTCCATGATGTGCTCGAAAACAGTGTCACAACACTTCTTCCGGATTTTTTCACGGTTGTTGCTGTTGTCGTCATTATGGTTACAAAAAATGCAAAATTAGCACTCGCCTCTCTGTCGAGTCTTTCGTTAATGGTCGTTGGAATGTGGTTTATCCAGACTGTTTCGCACAAGCGCTGGCAGATTAATCGCAAAAAATCTTCTAATCTAAATGCCTTTGTTCATGAAGACCTGGCAGGTATGAAAATTATTCAGAGTTTTCATGCCGAAGATGAAGCTTATGACGAATTCAACAGACTTGTTTTTGAACAGCGCCACTCTTTTATACGCGCAGTACGCCTAAATGATGCCTTTGGTTCTGTTGTGGATTTCTGTTGGGGCTTTGGATGTATTGCCCTTTACTATGTAGGAATCCGTGTAATTGGAGTAGAACAGGTAACCGTTGGTACATTCCTTGCTTTTGCTTCTTATATATCCATGTTCTGGATGCCAATTATGAACCTGAGTAATTTCTATAATCAATTGGTAACCAATATTTCGGGTGCAGAACGTATTTTTGAGATAATTGACACAAAACCGGAGATTGCAGATGGCACGGATGTAAAAGAAATTCCTCCCATACAAGGAGATATTTGTTTCGAACATGTAGGCTTTTCCTACGAAGAAGGAACCAAGATATTAAATGATGTCAGCTTTCATATCAACCCCGGCGAAACGGTTGCCCTGGTTGGTCCGACCGGTGCAGGAAAAACTACAATTGTCAATCTAATTAGTCGTTTCTACGATATTCAAGAGGGAAAAATACGAATTGACGGTCACGACCTGAAGAAGGTGACCATAGAGAGTCTGCGACAGCAAATGGGAATCATGACACAGGACAATTTCCTTTTTTCTGGAACGATTCGTGATAATATCCGCTACGGAAAGCTAGATGCGACGGACGAGGAAATCATAGCTGCAGCAAAGGCAGTCAATGCACATGATTTTATTATGCATTTGCCAAAGCAATACGATACCGAATTAATCGAGCGAGGAGGCGGTCTGTCAATCGGACAACGACAGCTTCTTGCTTTTGCAAGAACCATGGTATCTGAACCCAAAATACTGATACTCGATGAAGCAACCTCCAGTATAGACACCAACACCGAATTACTGGTACAAAAAGGAATTGAGAATCTGCTGAAAGACAGAACTTCCTTTGTCATCGCCCATCGTCTGTCTA
>CAYZUC010000043.1:0-23609 GCA_964481705.1 uncultured Lachnospiraceae bacterium | reverse complement strand
GCATAATTTAAAACTATGTTTGGAGGAAAAAAATGAGTGAATTGACAGCTACCGCATGTGGATGCGGTTCAGATTCCGTATTTGGAGGAGGATGTAATATAAACAGTTGTAATTCCGGATGTAATAGTGGCTGTGGTAACGGACGTGGCCTTTTGGGAGGAAACAGCTGCTGGATCATTATTCTTCTTCTCTTCTGCTGTGGCGGAAACAACTCTTTTGGAAGTGGTTGTGGATGTGATGGTGGAACCGGTATTGCACGAAGTGGTAATGGTGGATGTGAATGCATCATCATCATTCTTCTGCTTCTTTCCTGCTGTGGCGGAGGTTGTGGAGGTTTTTAAACATGGCGGCGCTTTCAAGCGCCGTTTTCTATGAATAAATCACACATAGCGCTCATATGAATAAATAATCATGGATCAGGTGGTGCGGCATTGGAAAAACCTACGGAAGAATTTGATTTTGACAGAATTATGACGACCGATTCTGTACGCTTGCTGAAACCACTTATCCCATATATACCAAAAGCACAGCAAAAAATGATGATTTTATTTATAAAAGCGCAGGAAGTTATGTTCCTTTTAAAAAATTTTGATGAACTGGCAAAACAAATCCCCCAAAAATCCATGGAGGATTTAGAATTCAGTGATTTTCGAAAATATTGCACCAAGGAACAAGAATCCATCATAGACCAAATGGAATCCATGAAAAATGCATTTAAAATGTATACACAATACTCACAAATGATGAATCTAATGACACCGGATACCTCAGATGAAGGTGAATCAGATCCGGATACTTCTTCTAAAATACTTAATTTTCTATCAGAAGAACAACGGGAATTATTTGAAAAATTTCGCAACATGTAACACCAAGTAAAACATAGAACTTCCAGATTTATAGCAAAGGTAGGATGAAGGAGAAATTGAAATGAATCAAAACTGGATGGACGATCCCATACTATCGGGAATTGCAAAAGAAAAATTGATTTTCCTGCAGAGTGTTGTATTTGATTCTCAGAAGCTAAAGCAGAATGAAATGATGCCCTATGTACTTGCCATGTCAGGAAAAGCCAAGAAATCAAACATCTCCTTTTCCAAGGAGGAAACAGAAAAAATAATTCAGGCAATGAAAAAGACAAGTACAAAAGAGGACCTGAATCGTATGAATCAAGTCCTCTCGCTTACAAATCTCTTATGACTATTTAACTACAATATTGACGAGTCTTCCGGGAACAAAAATTTCCTTTACAATGTTTCCGGTGAGCTTGTCAGAAACGGCTTCCTTTGCAACGGCAATGACATCGTCTTTTGCAGCCTCTCTCTCTATCTTGATGGTAGCTTTCACTTTACCATTAATCTGAACTGCGATCTCAATTGTATCCTCAATTGTCTTTTCTTCATCATATTCCGGCCATGCAGCCTGGAACAGTCTTCCTTCAAATCCATTATTACTCCACAATTCTTCCGTAATATGAGGAGCTACTGGATTCAGAAGTGTCAAAAGTGTCTTGAATTCTCCCTTTGTGACTTTTCCAACACGGTTAAATTCATTAATTAAGGACATCATGGCTGCTATTGCTGTGTTATACTTCATACTTTCGTAGTCAAGACTTACCTTTTTAATCGTCTGATGCATTTTTGTCATGAGTTCATCAGAATACTCCATATCCTCGGTAAGAAGATCCTGAAGCTTCCATACTCTTTCAAGGAATCTGCGACAACCCTTTACCCCATCCTCAGACCAGGAAGCTGCCAGTTCAAATGCACCAATAAACATCTCATACGTACGTAAAGTATCTGCACCATAATCGCGAACAATATCATCCGGATTAACTACATTTCCTCTTGATTTGGACATCTTCTCTCCATTGGAACCAAGAATCATTCCGTGAGAGGTACGCTTCTGATAAGGCTCAGCATAAGGAACAACTCCTTCGTCATAAAGGAATTCATTCCAAAAACGAGAATACAGCAAATGGAGTGTCGTATGTTCCATTCCACCATTATACCAATCTACGGGAAGCCAATACTTCATTGCTTCTTTACTCGCCAGCTCTTTATCATTCTTAGGGTCTGTGTAACGAATAAAGTACCAGGAAGAGCCTGCCCACTGCGGCATTGTATCTGTCTCACGCTTTGCAGGACCACCGCAGCAAGGACATGTGGTATTCACCCAATCTGTCATAGCCGCAAGAGGTGATTCTCCATTGTCAGTCGGCATGTAGCTCTCTACTTCTGGAAGCTCCAACGGAAGCTGCTCTTCCGGCAGTGCGACATATCCACATTTCTCACATTTCACTATCGGGATTGGTTCTCCCCAATAACGTTGTCTGGAAAATACCCAGTCACGAAGCTTGAAATTAACCTTCTTATTTCCAATCTTTTTCTCTTCCAGAAAATCAATGATCTTCTTCTTGGCATCAACTACCTCAAGGCCATCCAAAAATCCGGAATTAACCAAAATACCGGTAGCAACATCCGTAAATGCTGCCTCTTCAATATTTCCACCCTTAATAACTTCAATCATAGGAATACTGAATTTCTTTGCAAATGCCCAGTCTCTTTCATCATGTGCCGGAACGGCCATAATCGCACCGGTTCCATAAGACATCAGTACATAATCAGAAATCCAGATAGGAATCTCTTTTCCATTTACGGGATTTACAGCTGTAAATCCATTTATTTCAACGCCTGTTTTGTCTTTTGCCAACTCAGTACGTTCGAAATCTGATTTTTTGGATGCCATATCTCGGTAAGCGACAACTTCATCCCAATTTTTGATCTCATCCTTGTACTTATCAATAATAGGATGTTCCGGTGAAAGAACCATATACGTAACACCGAATAATGTGTCCGGACGTGTTGTATAAATACGAAGCTTGTCCTCTTTTCCCTTTAGCGTAAAATCAACCTCTGCTCCCTCGGAGCGTCCAATCCAGTTTCGCTGCTGTGTTTTAACACGTTCAATAAAATCAACACTATCCAGACCATCCAAAAGCTTATCTGCATAGTCTGTAATCTTTAACATCCATTGACTCTTTACTTTACGAACTACTTCACTTCCGCAACGTTCACATACGCCGTTTACTACTTCTTCATTTGCGAGACCAACCTTACAGGAAGTACACCAGTTGATAGGCATCTCTGTTTTATAAGCAAGACCTGCCTTAAAAAGCTTTGAGAATATCCACTGTGTCCAGTGATAATATCCTACATCCGTCGTATTAACCTCTCTCTCCCAGTCGAAAGAATAACCAAGGGAATGAAGCTGAGCTTTAAAACGTTCTACGTTATTCTTGGTAACAACACGAGGATGGATTTTGTTTTTAATCGCGTAATTTTCTGTAGGAAGACCAAACGCATCCCATCCCATCGGGTATAATACGTTGTATCCCTGCATTCTTCTTTTCCTTGCAACTATATCCAACGCAGTATATGGTCTTGGATGTCCTACATGAAGTCCTTGTCCTGATGGATATGGAAATTCTACCAAAGCATAATACTTTGGCTTAGTATAGTCGTTTTTTACATCAAATGCTTTTTCATCATCCCAAACCTTCTGCCATTTGGGTTCCACTTCTTTGTGATTGTATGGTTCTGCCATTGCTGTTCTCTCCTTTATTCTATGCGCAAAAAACGCGCGAATGTACTGCAAAATATCATAACGCATGGGTATGTATCTGTCAAGAAAACCTATTGTTTGTCATCCTTTTTATCAATCCTTCTGTATAAATGCTCGGCACTGTTATTTGCAATGATTTCATAATTATTGTAGACTGCATATTTTACCTTATCATTATCAAAATCAGCAACATTCTCAGATATTAACCACTTCGGTGTATGATTGTTTAGAATATCCAATATTTCTTTCTCCGCAGGAGGATTCAATTCAATAAAATAAGGACAATTTACAATATATTTGTTATTCGGGAGCATCTGATTGACTTCAAAGAAAATCATTCCGGACTCCAGACAATAAACATCCTCTCTTTCTGACTCAGGAATCAATTCATAGATTTCCTTGCAATCAAAATAGAATCCAGCTTCGCTCTGGTGAACACACAAATCATAATTCTCAGAAAGCTTACCCTTTGTTTCACTCGAAAATTCTGCTACAACAGCCACAAAAATAAATTCTATGATTAACAAACGATAGATGTTTTTCTTACTGTCAATCGTATTAATCTCATAAAAGAAAAAGATTCCCATTACAACAAGAACAGGTAATGTGGTAATAAAGTAATACGGAAAGGGGGTTCCGAGATGAAGCAGCAGATAAGTTACCATTGAGAGAATGACTAAAATTAGTTTCTTCATTCTCTCATTTCGATTCATAAAAATACCATATAACAAACCAATATCGCATAGCAGAAGATTTCTCTCCCATTTCAAACTAAAGCCTTCGTAAAAATCGGTTCCTCTTTTGAATCCGATGGAAAAGGTACAAAACAACATATCCTTCAAGGCACCCCTGGTTATGTAGTATACAAAGGTCGGAATAGCAATAAATAATGTACCACATAAAAAAAGAATGATACATCTCGGCAGATATTTTGCTTGCTTCTTATAAATCAAAACAATAAGTATAGTAAGTGTCATCGCCATCATTGGTGCAGCAACAGTCACTTTCGACAAAACCATTATCCCAAAGCTCAATCCAAAGAAAAAAGATGGTGTATCAATCCGGCTCCACTTCTGATCCTTTAGATATTTCATTCCCATATAGATGCAGATCATATTGAAGGGAAGACATAACTCCTCTACTGAATTACCACCCCATAAAAAGGTTATATAGAAGTAATAAAAAAATAGTAGGATAAACCATGCCTGCTTCTTTGTGATATACAACAGACAAGTTTTATATATTGCTACAGCCGATGCAGATATGGCAATAAATTGCAGAATAACAACTCCAAAGCGGTCCCGACACAACAATTGTCCAAAGGCTTCTATAAAAAAGAAAACCGGTCCCTTTAAATCGAAATAGTCACGATATGGAACTTTGCCTGCTAGAATCGCTCTTCCCATCATGGAAAAGAATGCAGAATCGTATCCATATGCATTCCAGAACAAAGGGCTTGTCCAGGAAGAAGCGAACAGGATAAACAGCATTCCTGTTATGCTGACTAAAGAGTATTCAATTATTGTTTTTGTGAGAATCCTTCTATTTTTTTCCATAGAACTTATTATGACAAAACATAGATTTAAAGTCAAGTACTGCCCGCTTAAATCCAAGTGCTTTGGATTCAAGCGGGCAGTTAATAATTACTCTTCTGTTATATCGACCAGCTTATCTTTACGTGACTCGATTTCCTTAGTCTGAACATCACTTGGAGCCTGCTCATAGCGATTAAATTCATAAGCAAAATCACCACTTCCACCTGTCATGGAACGAAGGATTGTGCAATAGCCGAACAAACACGTCATTGGAATATCTGCTTCAATAAGCGTCTTACCCGGTCCGGAAGGATTCATACCAAGGACTCTTCCACGTCTCTTATTGAGGTCACCCATAACATCTCCGGTATATTTGTCTGGAACCGTTACCTTTAAGGAAGCAATTGGCTCTAATAGAATGGGATCAGCCTCCAGGAAGCCTTTTTTAAATGCTTGAATCGCCGCTGTCTTGAATGCCATTTCCGATGAATCAACCGGATGATATGAACCATCGTATAAGATTGCTTTAACACCAACAACAGGATACGCAGCTAAAGGTCCTTTTAGCACTGATTCTGCAATACCTTTTTCCACTGCTGGGAAGAAATTCTTTGGAACTGCTCCTCCTACTACCTCCTGTTCAAATACATAAGGCTTAGCCAAATCACCGGAAGCTTCAAATCTCATTTTTACATGACCATACTGTCCATGTCCGCCGGACTGTTTTTTGTATTTTGATTCAACATCAGATTTCTTACGAATGGTCTCACGGAACGGAACCTTAGGCTGTGAAAGCTCAATATCTACTTTATAATCGTTTAGCAGCTTGCTTACTACTACATCGAGATGCTGGTCTCCCATTCCATATAACAATGTCTGTCTGTTTTCAGAATCGTTGACATTCTTTAAGGTAAGGTCTTCATGCATCATCTTCTGCAAAGCCTGTGAAATCTTATCAATATCAGATTTATTCTTTGCTTTGTACCGCATAGATGTATACGGAGTAGATATCTGCAACCGTGCGAAACGAATGGTGTTTGCCTTGGTAGACAGCGTATCCCCTGTCCTTGCTGCCGTAAGCTTTGCAATAGCACCGATATCACCGGCATGCAGCTCTGGAACCTCAATCGGCTTATTTCCCTGCATAACATATAGCTTATTCAGCTTTTCTTCTACGTCCTTATCTTCATTGTATAGGACATCATCATTCTTGATAACTCCGGAAGCGACTTTTATCAAGGAATACTTACCAATGAACGGATCCACAATCGTCTTCCAGATCACTGCTGATTTTGCTTTAGAGAAGTCATAATTTGCTTCAAATACTTCATTTGTTTTAAGATTAATGCCTGCAAAATGACGACCCTCGGGACTTGGAAGATATTTAACAATATCATCTAAAAGTGTATAAACACCCTGAATGAGCGTATTAGAACCCATACAAATTGGGACTATGGTATTCTCACAAACACTGATACGTAAAGCCGAACGGATTTCACTCTCAGAGAAGGTCTCTCCTCCAAAATAACGTTCCATAAAATCTTCACTTGTTTCAGCAACTGCTTCCATCAGGGACTCTCTGTACAAGGAAAGATTATCTCTGGAATAATCAGGAATCGCACATTCTTCAACTTCACCATTTTCTTTCCAGCGATTTCCTGTCTCACTTACTACATTTACATATCCTACAAACTTTTCGTTTTCACGAATCGGAAAATGGAACGGAGCTATCTTCTTACCATATGATTTTGTTAATTCTTCCAGAACATTTTTAAAGCTTGCATTATCAGCATCCATATTGGTAACATAAATCATGCGTGGTATGTTGTATTTTTCACACATCTCCCATGCTTTGATGGTTCCTACCTCGACACCGGCTTTTCCATTTACAACAATAATTGCAGACGCTGCTGCAGAAATAGCTTCTTCTACTTCGCCAACAAAATCAAAATAGCCGGGAGTATCCAAAATATTCAGTTTACAATCTTCCCATTCTATTGGTATTACTGTAGTATTAATTGAAAATTTGCGTTTCTGTTCTTCTTTGTCATAGTCGCTTATGGTATTTTTATCATCAATCTTACCAAGACGAGTGGTAATACCGGATAACTTTGCCATTGCTTCGACAAGACTTGTTTTCCCTGCTCCCCCATGACCGAGCAGCACTACATTACGAATCTTTTCTGTTGTGTAAACATTCATTTCCTATACCTCCAATATGTATGCTATTTTGGTCCAAGATATGTCTTACCAATGATAATATTTTACTAAAATTATCTTGCAATTACAAGTACTATTCAGCAATTTACACAATAAGTTGATTTTACCAATAAAATTACTTTACTTTTTCGCTTTTAAGCGTTACACTTCAACGTGTTGAAGTTATCAATTTAGAATTGCGAAATTGTCTTTGACAGTCTTGCATTCATTGATTATTATAAGATATAAGAAAGGATGTAAAATTATGATTATTGTAATGAAACCAGGTGCGGCAAAGCGAAATATCGAGGCCGTCGTACAATATGTAAAGGGAAAAGGACTGGAAACTCATCTTTCCGAAGGTAAAGAAGTAACCATTATTGGTATCGTTGGAGATAAAACAGCTCTGAATACAGATAATCTCTCGATATTTGAAGATGTGGATAAGCTGGTTCCTGTTACCGAAAGTTACAAATTATCAAATAAAAAATTTCATCCGGAACCTACTACAGTAAAAGTAGGACATACTTGTATCGGTCCTGGTCATCTTACTATTATGGCAGGTCCATGTGCTGTAGAGAACGAAGAGCAGCTTATGCTGATTGCCAGAAATGTCAAGAAATCAGGAGCTACCATTGTCCGTGGAGGTGCTTATAAGCCTCGTACTTCTCCCTATTCTTTTCAAGGTCTCGAAGAAGAGGGTTTGCGTTATATGAAGGAAGCATCCATGGAGACTGGTCTTGCTACCGTATGTGAGGTAATCAGTCGTGATGCTATTGAAGCTGCTGTAAAATACGTGGATATGATTCAAATTGGCGCCAGAAATATGCAGAATTTCCAGCTGTTACGTGAAGCTGGTCAATCCGGTCTTCCGGTACTCTTAAAGCGTGGAATGGCTGCTACTATTGATGAATGGTTGAATGCAGCTGAATACATTATCTCAGAGGGCAATCCAAATGTTGTATTATGTGAGCGCGGTATCCGCACCTTCGAAACAGCAACAAGAAACACGCTCGATATCAGTGCTGTCCCGGTATTAAAGAGCAAGACTCATCTTCCGGTTATTGTTGATCCTTCTCATGCCACCGGTGTTCGTGCTTATGTGCCACCGCTTGCTAAGGCGGCGATTGCGGTTGGCGCTGATGGACTTATGATAGAAGTGCATAATGATCCTTCCAAAGCATTGTCCGATGGTCCACAATCTTTGACATTTGAACAGTTTGATACTCTATGTAAGGAATTGACACCATTTTGTAATTTAATGAACCGAAAATTCATTTAGGAAACATACAGGCAAGGAACCTTAGTTCCTGGAAATGAGGGGAAAATGAAAGCAGGATTTGTTGGACTTGGTCTAATTGGCGGCTCCATTGCAAAAGCAATCCGATCTCGTATTTTAAATGCAGAAATTGTCGCATATGACAAAGATTTCTTTCCGCTGAAGAAAGCATTGACAGAAGGAGTTATAAACGAAGCGTGTGATTCTATTGATGATCGTTTTGAAAACTGTGATTTTATTTTCCTCTGTGCTCCGGTACATACCAACACAGTATATTTAGAATTGATTAAACCCTATTTAACCCCCAATACTATACTGACAGATGTTGGTAGTGTGAAAGTTGATATTCAACAGTTCGTCAATTCTCATCATATAAGCGAGTATTTCATCGGCGGTCATCCTATGGCTGGCAGTGAACAATTTGGTTATGTCAATTCCAATGACCATTTACTTGAGAATGTTTATTATATTCTATCTCCATCAACCAATATACCCAGTATTAAAGTAGCTAAAATGAAGGACTTTGTTGAGTCTTTGGGTGCAATCCCCTTTGTCATGAATGATTTTGAGCATGATTATGTAACTGCTGCAGTTAGCCATGTTCCTCATATTATTGCAGCTTCTCTTGTTAATCTAATCCATGAGAACGATAATTCGGAAGGAATTATGAAGACGATCGCTGCCGGTGGATTTAAAGATATCACAAGAATTGCATCCTCCTCTCCTACCATGTGGCAGCAAATCTGTATGTCCAATGGAAAGTCAATTAATTATTTTCTTGAGAAATATATAGAATCCCTTCATATCATACAATTAATGATTCAAAATAAAAGTGTAGAAGAAATATATTCTTTTTTTGCGTCAGCACGTGACTATCGCGATTCTATCTCTGATAATCCTTACGGTCCAATCAAAAAAGTATACTTTATCTATTGTGATATCGTAGATGAATCCGGCGCAATAGCGACAATAGCCACGCTGCTTGCTACGAATCATATTAATATTAAAAATATTGGGATTATACACAATCGCGAATTTGAAGAAGGCGCGCTTCGTATTGAATTCTCCAATCAGGAAGATTTGGAGAAGGCATCCGAACACTTAAAGAAACATCATTATACCGTATATTTACGATAACAGTTTTTATGAAAACAGACATTTTATCTACTGGAGGTATTCGACATGGTAATAACAAGAGCAGAAGGTCTCAAAGGAGAATTACAGATTCCCGGAGATAAGTCCATCTCCCATCGTTCTGTTATGTTAGGTGCATTAGCAAAAGGGGTTACGGAGATTCAGAATTTTCTAACCGGTGCTGACTGTCTCTCTACGATTTCCTGCTTTCGCCAAATGGGTATTACCATTGAGCAGAATGATACTTCTGTCCTGGTTCATGGAAGGGGACTTCATGGATTGGAAACTCCTGGCGGGATTCTTGATTGCGGAAACAGCGGAACTACTACAAGGTTACTGTCCGGTATCCTGTCCGGTCAGGTCTTCGAATCAACCATCACGGGTGATGAATCGATACAAAAAAGACCTATGCAACGCATTATGGAGCCACTCTCCTCGATGGGTGCAAAGATAGCATGTGAAAATGAGCAGGGATTTGCACCCATGCATTTTTTCCCTTCCACATTACAAGGGATTGATTATCATACTCCTATGGCTTCCGCTCAGGTAAAATCAGCAATTCTTTTAGCCGGTCTCTACGCAGAAGGAAAAACCTCTGTAATCGAACCTCATTTATCGCGAAATCACACAGAAATTATGATTAACTATTTTGGTGGAGATGTTTCTTCACTTGGTAATCGTTGTACCTTACGGCCGGTTTCAAACTTATATGCTCGAACGCTTATGGTTCCCGGTGATATTTCAAGTGCTTCATACTTCCTTGTAGCGGCGTTACTTGTACCGAATTCCGAAATTCTTTTACGGAACGTTGGAATGAATCCAACCAGAACCGGTATTCTTACCGTTTTGAAGAATATGGGCGCAGATATTACTTATCAAAACAGAAATCATGAGCAGGGAGAAGAATCCGCTGATATTCTTGTCAAATCATCTTCTCTTCATGGTACTGTGATTGAAGGTGCTCTCATACCCACGTTAATTGATGAGATACCTATTATCGCAGTTGCCGCAGCGTATGCGACCGGTAAAACTGTTATACGGGATGCTGCTGAATTGAAATTCAAGGAATGTAATCGCATTGATGCTATCGCGAAGGGACTTTCCTCGATGAATGTTGATATAGAGCCTACCGAAGATGGAATGATCATCCATGGTGGACGTGAGCTTCATGGAGCAAGCATTGACTGTTTTCGTGACCATCGTATTGCCATGAGCTTTGCAATCGCAGGATTATGTGCAAATGGAGATACAAAAATAGAAGATGATGCATGTATCACCATCTCCTATCCTAATTTCTATTCCGACTTATTCTCATTTCTAGACTAGTTGGAATTATTTGTTGGGTCAAAATCACGGTAAGTCTCGTATACTTGAATCCTGCACCAATCTGATTCCGGCATTCCTACAAAGATACCACCATAGATATTGCCGCCATTTTGTTGACTGATACGGACAACCTCTATAAAGGCGTGTATAATATCGCCTGTCCAGATCTGGATATCTGTCTCATATACTGCACCCTTATCCAAATTCTCTTCACAAATAAATCCTATCCCAAACTTGGATAAATCAACCACTTCAATTGCAGAGGTCTTTGCCTCTTTTGCATCAAGGCGGTTCAGTATAATCTTCGCCTGCATATCAAGTCTTTTACTTCTTCTCTTTTCCTGCATAGCAATCTCCATTCTTAGTGAAATCTGAAATACCATCATTTAACATTATTCTATAATAGTTAATCCAATATGACAAGAAAATTTTGTTTTATTATCAAGAACGTTTTGATTAATCATGAATAAACATAGCATCGCCAAAACTGAAAAAACGATACTTCTCTTTTATTGCTTCCTGATAAGCGTTCAGAACATTTTCTCTGCCTGCTAACGCTGACACGAGCATAATAAGTGTTGACTCCGGTAAATGGAAATTCGTGATCAGAGCATCTAATATCTTAAAATGATATCCCGGATAAATAAAAATCTCTGTATTGTCACTACCTGCCTGTAATAATCCTTCCTCATTGGTGGCAGATTCCAGTGTGCGACAGCTTGTCGTTCCAACACAAATGACTCTTCCTCCGTTCTTTTTTGTCAAGTTAACCGTATCTGCGGCTTCTTTCGATACCGTATAATACTCCGAGTGCATATGATGCTGTAATACATCCTCTTCTTTAACCGGACGAAAGGTACCCAGTCCAACATGAAGCGTAACATATACAATCTTCACACCGAGGTCTTCAATTTCTTTCAACAGCTCTTTTGTAAAATGAAGACCAGCGGTCGGAGCAGCTGCAGAGCCTTCGTTTTTGGCATAAACGGTCTGATACCGATTCTTGTCAGCAAGATGATGTGTAATATAAGGAGGAAGCGGCATCTCTCCTAACTGATCCAATACCTCTTCGAAGATTCCATCATAATAAAACTTTACCAGACGATTCCCTTCCTCAACTACTTCCAGAATTTCTCCAATTAAAAGACCATTTCCAAAGGAAACCTTAGTGCCGGGTCTACATTTTTTCCCTGGCTTTACAAGTGTTTCCCAGATATCGTCCTCTCTTCTTTTCAGTAGAAGAATCTCGATCCCGGCACCGGTTCCTTCTTTTTCACCCAGAATTCTAGCGGGGATGACCTTGGTATCATTCAATACCAGACAATCTCCAGACCTCAGATAATTCTTTATTTCTTTAAATACATGATGTTCTACTTCTCCATTTTGTTTATTTAGGAGGAGTAATCTTGATGCTGAACGGTCTTCCAAGGGGTCCTGAGCAATTAATTCCTGTGGAAGATCAAAATAAAAGTCTGATTTCTTCATTTTCTGTCCAATCTATGTTCTACATTTTTAGGAACGGAGCTCAATTCCTAAGCCTTCAAGTCCATTCAATATTTTCTTCATGGCAGTATTTACGTCCGCATCCTCTAAGGTTCTGTCTTTTGCCCGGAATGTTACAGAATAGGCAACAGACTTGAATCCCTCCTTGATTTGAGAGCCCTCATAGATGTCAAAAAGGTTATAGCTCTCCAAAATCTTTCCGCCACGCTGAAGAATGATTTCCTCTATCTGACCAACCAAAATGGATTTCGGCATAACCATACTAATATCTCTTGTGACAGCAGGGAATTTTGCTATTCCATTATACTTGCGATCGAAAGTAGCATATGGGACAATCACCGGCATATCAAGTACTGCAATATAGGCTTTCTCACCGATTTCGTAATTATCACATACATCAGGATGTACCTCACCCAAATATCCAACTGTTTTACCATCATAAACAACAGATGCCTGTCTTCCGGGATGTAGAAATACTTTACCGGCATTTGGGTCATAGACCACCTTTTGTGTCATACCAATTTTCTCGAAGAATTCTTCTATTACCCCTTTCATGGTGAAAAAATCTCCTTCTCCATAAAAACCAAGCGTGAACTGCATGCGTTCATCCGGTAATTCTTCCAGCGGTAATTTGTGCGGAATATAGATATTGCCCAGCTCATACAGCTTCACATTTTTATTACGACGATTGTAATTGGTAGATAAAGAGGTGAGCATTCCATTCAAGGAGATTGTTCTCATGATAGAGAAATCTTCTCCCAATGGATTGGCTATGACAATAGCATTTCGTAATGTATCCTCTTTTGGTATCATCAGCTTATCATATATTTTAGGGCTTTCAAAGGAATAACTGTATCCTTGAGAGAATCCACAGTACTCCGCAATATTCCTTGCCTGCTCCTCAATTCGAAGCTTAAACGACAGCTTACCTGTGGTCGCCTCACCACTGGGAAGTGTCATTGGTATCTTATCGTAACCATAGAATCTGGCAACCTCTTCTGCCAAGTCGGCAATTCCTTCCAAATCCTGACGAAAGCTTGGAATAATCACTTCATTTTCTTCTTCATCATATTTCAGATCAATCTTTTTGAATATTTCCAACATGGTTTCTTCTTCTATGTCGGTACCTAACAATTCATTGATTCTATCAGCGCGGAACGGAATACGATTCTCCTCTTTTATTTCTTCACAGACATCAACAACACCCTTTGCAACCTCACCACATCCAAGCTCAGCAATTAACTGGCAGGCACGATTAATTGCAGCAAGCGCATTATTGGGATCCAGACCCTTTTCAAACTTTCCGGAAGCATCGGTACGTAAACCAAGTCTTTTAGCCGAACGACGAATGTTCGCCCCACGGAAGGTGGCTGCTTCAAATAATATTGTTTTTACATCATCTGTAATCTTGGAGTTGTCTCCACCCATAATACCGGCGATTCCAATTTCCTTCTCTGCGTCACAGATCATTAGGATTTCAGAGTCCAGCTTGCGCTCCTGACCATCTAAGGTTTCAAATGTTTCTCCGTCCTTCGCACGCTTAACCACGATTTTATGACCACTTATCGTGTCCAAATCATAGGCATGCATCGGCTGACCATACTCTTCCATGACATAATTCGTAATATCAACCAGATTGTTAATCGGCCGAATACCACTTGCTGCAAGTCTTCTTTGCATCCACTTTGGTGATGGCGCGATCTTAATATTGGTACATACTCTTGCGCAATAACGGGAGCATAAGTCCGTATCCTTTACTTCTACTGAAATATAATCTTCTACCCTTTCTGAAGATTCCTTCACATCTACGACAGGGGCAATAAATTTCTTGTCAAAGGTAGCCGCTGCTTCTCTGGCAATTCCTAAAACACTGTAACAATCTACACGATTCGATGTAATTTCATACTCAAACACACTGTCATGAAGCCCTAGTGCTTCAATGGCATCTTCACCAACCTTTGTATCCGCAGGGAAAATATAGATTCCTTCTTCTGGTGCTTCCGGATAATAATCGCGGCTCGACCCCAATTCTTCGATGGAGCACATCATTCCATAGGATTCAATCCCACGAAGCTTTCCATTTTTAATTTTAATTCCATTCTCCGGTAAAGGACCTCCATCATGTCCTCCTGCTACCTTACCACCATCCACGACAACAGGTATCTTATCTCCTACCTTTACGTTTGATGCTCCGGTGACGATTTGAAGCTTTTCTTTTCCTAAATCCACCTGGCAGATAATCAATTTATCTGCATCCGGATGTTTTTCGATGGAAAGAATCTCTCCCACATATATTTTATCTAAATTCTTATCCAGACACTCAAAGGTTTCCACCTTGGTGCCGGTTAATGTCATGGCATCGGTATATTCCTGATTGGAACAGGAAAGATCCGGTACATATGCTTTAATCCAAGATAATGCTGTATTCATGCTTATTCCTCCTCTTTCCTAGAACTGTTTTAAGAAACGGTCATCGTTCTCATATATTAATCTCATATCATCAATTTCATATTTCAAAAGAGCAACTCTTTCCAATCCCATACCAAAAGCAAATCCACTGTATTTTTCGGGGTCAATTTTACTCATTTTCAAAACATTCGGATGAACCATTCCACAGCCTAATATTTCAATCCATCCAGTTCCTTTACAGAAACGACAGCCTTTTCCGCCACATTTAAAGCAGCTGACATCCATTTCCGCACTAGGCTCCGTGAAATTGAAATGATGTGGACGAAATCTTACTTCTGTCTCAGCACCAAACAGCTCTTTTGCAAAGGCAAGTAAGGTTCCCTTTAAATCTGCAAATGTTATGTGCTTATCCACTACGAGACCTTCTATTTGGTGAAAAGAAGGAGAATGTGTGGCATCTACCTCATCGGAACGGAATACACGTCCTGGTGCAACCATACGAATAGGCAGCTTTCCTTTTTCCATTTCGTGAACCTGTACACCCGAAGTCTGTGTACGAAGAAGAAAATCACCGCTGATATAAAAGGTATCCTGTTCATCCTTAGCAGGATGATCCGCAGGAATATTGAGAGCTTCAAAATTATAATAATCGGTCTCTACTTCTGGTCCTTCTACGACCTCGTAACCCATTCCGGTAAAGATACGCTCAACCTCTTCCATTGCAATGGTACATGGATGACGATGTCCTACATGATTTTTCTTAGCAGGAAGAGTTACATCAATGGTTTCGTTTGCAATCTGCTGTTCACGAATCTTACGTTCCATCTTATATTTCGCTTCTTCCAACGATTTCTCAATTTCATTACGAACATCATTGACCATTTGGCCAAATTTTGGTCGTTCTTCAGCAGCAAGATCTTTCATTCCTTTCATAACAGAGGTTAATTCTCCCTTTTTGCCCAGAATATTAACTCGTACATCATTAAGCTTTTCCAAAGCGTCGGATTCATTAATCTGTTTGATTGCATTATCTCTGATCTTCTGTAACGTTTCGTTCATAGCCATTCCTTCTTTCTTATAATTTTGGTGAATGATTTGCATAAAAAAATCCCATGCATCAACTGCATGGGACGAATCTCTCCGCGGTACCACCCAAATTCCAGATAGAATCTATCTGACTCTTGACTTGCTTAACGCGCAATCACGTTCTCTCCTACTTGCTGTTATCGCTTTCAAAGAAACTGTTCCTGTGGGAAATTCAACTTATATTGGAACCAAAGAATGCTTTCAGCCGGTGACATCCTCTCTCTGATGGGAAATATAAATCTACTATACACATTCACAACATTTACCTGTATGAAGATGATTTTATCTTTTAATCAGGTATTTGTCAAGTAGTTATTCCGTCTATATCTTAGTCTTCTTTTTCCCTCTCCCAAGTATTTATTAATCCCCTTCACATAGATATCGTATCCTATCAGTTTTCCGCTTTTCTTTACCTTTTGAATTTTCACAACTTTATAATCGCCCTTTTTTCCATCCGTGCTCTGGTTAAGTGTTTTTGCCTGATAGGTTACGACTACATTTCTATTTGTAGGTGTTCCTTCTATTATCTCATTTCCGCTTACAATCAGTCCATTTCCACTAACTAATGCAATCGTTGCGGTCTTTTTATTTAAACGGGCTTTTACGATTTTGAAGGTCTTTCCTGTCTTTTTGGCTTTGTCTGCAAAGGTAAAGTTCTTATTATCCTTCAGCGTCACGACAGCGGAAGCTTTTGAAGTTTTCGTTGATACCTCTACTGCATTGTTGTAGCTTACAGAATAGTCCGTACCTTCCTGCAGACGGGTACTTCCAGCTTTTACAACAAGGTTCATTCTAGTGATCGGATTTCCGGTATAATACTGGTCCGGAATGGCTCCTATACTGATACGCTTCATCGACTTGGGCTCAATGGCAAACTTGCAGGAAGCACTGCCATAATACTTGCCGATTCCATAAATACGCGCAGTCGGTGCATTTGCTGAGCTGACTGTTGCAGCATTGACATTATTCATATATACAAGCTTGTAATCCTTATCCTGTTTTAGCTTCACGACTTTGTTTTCTGATGTTGTGAAGGTGATAGTAACCTTGGGTTTTTGAACCTTTCCATTATAGGTGATGCTCTTGGATGATTGTAAAGCAACTACAGCAGCAGACAAGTCTGTCTTTCCTGCAGGGTCTATCACCTTAACACTTGTACTCTTCTTCGCAACCTCCGTCACATAATTACCGGAGATTCCCTTCATGGTAATCTTTATGACCTTATCAGAGGAACTGCTTTTTGCAACATTCGATGCGGAATCTGCTATTCCTTTCGCAAGTGTTTCTTTTCCATTATACAGAAGCTGATAATCACGTCCTAATGTGAGCTGTTTTGCGCCGTCTCTTACAATGGCTCTTTGCTCCAGCTCTGCCTGCATCGCAGCACTATCGCCTATATTTACCAGAGAACCAAGTGGCTCAATGCTCACCTTCTTAAAGGAACGTGGTGTAATGGTAAAGGACTTTTGAACACTTCCACCATATTCTCCAATTCCGGTAATCGTCACATAGGAACCGGTATTGCAGTTGATATTCTTATGATAGGTCAATAAATAATCCACGTTTTGTTTCAGTTTCGTCTTTCCACTCTTTACGGTAACTGCCGGTGTGACCGGTCTTCCCGTATAGGGATAAGAAGCTTTCTTACTCGTAAACGTAATTTCATTCGCACTTAAGGGATAAGCGTGCACATTTGTATCCGGGTCCGTCATAGGATTCTCTGGATTTTCCGAATCCGGAATATCCGGGTTATAGACAACGGTAAATCCAAGTGAAACATCCACATCTGTCATATCCTCTGCGGTCAGCTTCACCTGTGCCAGATAATTCTTCGCATGGATGCCATCCGACAGTAATCCGTCCTTTGGACGAACCTTCAATGTCGTTTCGGTACAGGCTTCCCCATTCAGATTCGTCACAACGGCAGTACCGTCAAGGCTCGTCACCAGTCCTGATGCCATATCTGTCGTATCAAGGATAAAGTCCCCTGCATTCTCTCCAGTAAGCTCTGCCTGCAAATTCCTTACCACTCGATTTCCGACATTTACGATCGTGATTGTCTGTGCCTCTATTGGTACATAACCTGCAGAAAACGTACCAAAATTCTGTATCATTGGATTCACGTTAATGAGATGCTTATCAACGATAAAGGAGTTGGTCAGAATAATATCCTCGATGTCTTCCTCTCCCACCTCGAAGGAGAAAGAAAAATCTTTTGATACTGTTTGTCCTTCCTTAACATATACTGTTGTGTCTTCTGGTGCATGTACTAATACCGTGTTACTAGAAATTCCAATAGTATGAACTCCATTAGTTACTGCTTTACCAGAAAGAGTAACGGTAGCTGTTACAGAAGTAGTTTTATTTTGAGGACTTTCTTTATCATAAGTAACAGTTGCTGTCACTCCATTTGCAGAAGTAGACAACGGAGTATTATAATTTCTTGCTCCCTCTACCGTAACATCTACGATATTACTAGCGTAGTCAGTCAGATTGGTTTGATTTCCCATAGCATCCACACCACTGTTAACATTCTCTGCAAATACATACAATTTCTTTGCTTCCGTAACACTATTTGGTATTCTTATCGTATATGTTCCAACCTTAGCACCAGAATCTTCGGAAATCTTTCCATAGGCTAGAACTGTATTATTATCATCTAACAACATTGCAGATATCTGTGTATACATGATATTTGTTCCTGTAGTTCCTAGGTTTGTAACTTCTATTTTGACATTACTTCCTGCTGTCAAGTTATTTCCACCAACTATTCTTCTAGCTTTAAAAGATGAGTTTCCATCCTTTAGTGTCAGTTTCCATTTGTTATAGTTAGTGTCTTCATTATCTGGAGCTGTCGTTGTTGGTGAAAAAGAGGATTTAATTGTTCCACATGCTGTTGAAAAGAGCAGAGAAGAAAGATTTAAATGAAAAGCAGGTCTGACACCATATTCATTGTCTACATAGATACCGCCCGCATCTACGTTTCCGTAGCAAAAAACAATTGCTGCTGCATCAAAACGATCGTAGCTTGGAGAACGAAGCCACCAACCAGGTGGCATCTCCCTTACAGAAGTGTCAAGTCCCCATATACCACCTCCACTTGAATCCTTTACTTCCTCTACAGAAGGTAATACAAGTTTCTGACTAATATCAATGTTACTATGAGAATTTGTAGTTTCTGTTTCTCCGTAGGCACTGATTGCTGCATCACTTTTTTCTATATCTGTAAAAAAGGTGGGCAATACTCCGTCTATTGTATGATTACCGGTACCGTTTAAATACTTGCAAATATCAGAATTACTCCAATTTTGATGTTCAATGTCATAATATTGATAATCGGGACCTACGAATCCTGTACTGAATAAAGTCAGCATTTTATCGGAAGCTGCAACAATTTTCCATGGATATGCTGCCCCGCTTTTACTTGCGTAGTAAATCGTACTGTTACTCGAATATCCACTGTCTTTCACTAGTCCTGCTATTTTGTTACCAACGTTCAGATTGATACTTTTTACTGTTGGATTATCTGCCCTTACCTGCACCACACTCATATTTGACAGACCAAATCCTCCCATCACCATTACTGTAGTTAGCAAGTAACTTATCATTTTCGTTCCTATTTTCGTTTTCACTCTCTCAATTTCTCTCCAATCCTCTTAATCATCTCTTGCAAACTCTTAAACCTTATGTCTCCTACTCCTATATAGTTATTTTATTGTAATTGTATTCTAAAATAACTCAGTTACCTAATAGTAAGGATTATCATATTCTTTATGTGCATTGGAATTTCCTCTTTTGGATTTAATATGTTTTATTAATGGATTTACAGCAGCTTCAGGTTCCGGGCAGCCAGAACTGCATCTGCTTTTCCGGATACCTTTAGTTTTTTATAATTCTCCTTACTGTGATAACGTGCTGTTTCCTCTGCTATACCCATCTTTGCTGCTATCTGTTTCATAGTCATCCCATCTGCCTGCAATCGAAGCACCATCCGTGCATTGTTGCTAAAGTCTGCAGGTGTCAGACCACCCTGTGACAGATACATCGGAAAGCATACCGCCATCTGCTCCGTGCCCTGATACAGCTTTTTTATGTAATCTTTGTTGCATCGTTCCTTCAATGTCAGACGTACCGTCTGTTCATTCAGGAGCTCCCATAATGCTGCTCCCTCCTCAATAAAAAGCTGGCAAAAGTCATAATCCTCTGCCTGCTCTACCGCTGCGTACAGCATTTCTCTCCAATCCTCTGCCTGCATGCGATATTTAGTAAGAGCCGTCAACAGCTTCGTTTCCATTTCAATATAGTACCGTTCATAAAGCTCCGCATAGTAGGTCAGCTTTTCCAACAGCATAAGTGCCCTATAGTATTCTCCCAGATAGAGATAGCAACGCACCTTTGTCAAATAGCAATAGCGATCCAGAATATAGAATTCTTTATCCTCTCTTGGTGCGTTCTGCATCCAGGTTTTTATCTTTGGTCGATTATTATCGTATAATGCAAGGCGACATTGCATAGCCTCCAGATTTCTTCGTACTTCTACTGCATTTTCCTCTGTTACTTTTTTTTCAAAGGAAGCAAGAATATCCTCTGCTGCTTTTTCATTTCCGTGAGACATATTCAGACGAACCTGAATACCGACTGCCGCAAAAAGAATTTCGATTCTGCCGCCCGCCTCTGCTTCAAGCGTTCCACGACTCAGTAATGACAAAATTTCATAGATATCGCCACATTTTTCATACTGACTTTCTGCTACAGCAATATTGACCAGTCCTTTTCCGTAGCGTCCCAGCACCAGTGTGATGACTTTACCGATGGAGGCAGCAAGCTCTTTGTCACGTCTGCTCCATTCGCAAAAATCCTTGCCTCCATTCATCAAAGATGGCAGATTCGAAGTCACAGAGAACTCCTGAAGGGAAATACCTTTGGAAAACAGGAGTGATGGAATAGACTGAAATACGGTAATCAGACCTTTGCTTCCTCTTTGAGGAAGTGCAATATCCAGATAGGACAATAGACTTTTTGCTTCTCTTGCATGTCCTCCGGACGCTTTCTTCTCATATTCCTTCAATCGGTTATACCAGTATTCGCTCTGCTCTGGCTGCAGCAACAGGGAATACAGCATACTCACTCCTGCCATCAGTACGGCATCCTCTTGAAGCTCCTCTTCGGATAATGCAAGATAGTATTTCCGTAGCTCATAGAAGTAGCCGCTGCCCGGATGCATTCTTCCGTTTCGCACAAGCAGCTCGTGAATTCGATTCTTGTTACCACTTTTTTCATAGAAATTTAGTGCTTTCGCTATCTTTTCATGCATTTCGTAGTAAAGTCCTGCATTATAATAGATATCACGACACCAGTCCAGACCCTTTTCCCGTTCGGCGAGTCTCTTCAAGATTTTACGTAAAATTCTACGTATGGAATAAGTACCACTTTCATCTATAATCAAAATACTCCCAATTTCCAATACTTCTTCGATCAGGCGACACACATCCTTGCGTGCCGTAATCAGCTCTGCCAGCTCTACCGTAAAATCCTCTACCAGACTCATCTGCATCACAAAGGTCAAAAGTCCACTTTCCCACTGTGACAGTACCTCATGCTCCAGATAATCGGAAAGGGTTCTCTGTGCCCGCAGCATCAGGTCTGATGGATATCTTCCATCATCGTGTATGATTTTGCGGCATAAAAGAACTGCAAGGGCATTTCCCTGTGTCATCCTGTATATTTCACTGCTCTGTTCTTTTGTCAGTCCCAGCTCAAAATAGCCCAGATAGTCTGCTACGTCTGCTTCCTGCCATGCAAGCTCCTTCTCAGATATCAAAAGCATTCCCTGATTCAGATAGACTCCTTTCAGCCAACCGGGCAAGGCGCCTCTTGACAGTAGAATCACCCAGTATTCCTCCTGTCCAATCCATGCAAGTACCTGATCGCGCTCTTCCTTCTTTTTCAGGAACTGTAAATCATCCACCACAATAATCCGCTCCAGATGTTCCGGTGACTTTTCTTCTCCCTCGATCTGCAGGCTTCCGTTTCTGCAGCTTAAATGACTGTATTTTGTTTTTCCAAAATAATGATGAATCAGTGCCGTCTTACCACAGCCTGTTACCCCATTGATAAATATGCACTGTTTCATGGAGTCTGCCAATTGCAGCTTTCGGAACGCATTCTTTGGTTTTATGTAATTACTTTTCATATATACTTTCCCTCCCCTTGTATTTCGAACGCTTCATAATACTCAGGTAATTAGCTCATGCAACACTTGCGCTTGCGCATAACATTCTGCGCAAAAAATGATACAATTCTACATACCTTTAGAATTGTATCATTTAAAACATCTAATTGGAACTACCCAAACGGGTAAGACTGGAAATGTTTTTGATTTCGTCTTTATGGTGTAATCACAAAGCTCTTTGAAATCTTTCCTACAAAATTCCCTTTTCCTTTGATCATGATTTCCGGAACTTTTTTTCTGTTGGTACCATCATTTACCTTTTTGTTATTTCGATAGGAAAGACTATAATCTACCTTTTCCTGTAATAATCGCTGATTAAAATATACCTTTACTTTTGGTTTTGCAACACCATTTTCAAGAGGAACCGAAATAACAGAATCATCCATTCGAAAACTTCCTGACCGATTTTTCCTGATATCGTAAGGTAAGATAGAAAAGCTCTTCTTTACCGTTCCGTAATACGCTCCCTTACCGGTTAAAATCATAGCAGCTTTTCCTGCTACCGTATTTTTCCTGTAAGCCACCTCAAAATCCTTATGTAGTAAAAGTGTCTCACCACGATAGGTAACTTTACAAGTGGAAACAGAAGGATTGTATGGATCTATCTGAAAAACAGGTTCTTCTGTATAAGTCTTCTTTTTTACGCCGCTTACTTTAGCCTTGCTCAGATGGATCCCTTTTATCTTATAATTTGCATACCGAATGCCTGCGTAATCTCCCATTCCTTTGATAACGGCTGTAGCAGTTCCAATTTCATGATTGTTTCGATAAGATACGGTGTAATCTATGTCTCTTTTAAGAACTTTCTTTCCATACTTAACAGTCAGTTTCTTAGGTACTACTGCGTTACCTTTGTCATACTTCATGTTTGCTGTACAAATGATTTTTGCCTTATTTAACATAGTCTTGTTACACAATACGAGTCGACATGCTTTTATTCCACAGTAATTTTTACTTCCGGTAATCGTAATTATATATTCTCCAGCTGTTTTGTAATCTCCTTCTGCGTAGGATACCGTATAATCCCCCTCGTCTGTGTTTGATTTGTACTTTAGCTTTTTCGTACCATGAAAAACTTTGGGAAGTGGTTTCTGTACCTTTCCGGTTACTGCTAAATAAATATCATCTACTATAATATCCTCATCAGACATTTTCTTAGGATCGATCTGAAAGGTAATCGTCTGTATCTTTCCGGCGTACTCTCCTTTTCCTGTCATTATCACCAGACCGGTACCAGCCTCGCAATTATTCTGATACTGAAGGGTATAATCCTTTTGATTTGTAA
>CAYZUC010000042.1:22200-23939 GCA_964481705.1 uncultured Lachnospiraceae bacterium | reverse complement strand
TGATTTTAATCGATGCTACCGTATTGCCTTTGTTTGCGATGGTAAAACAAGCTCCAATAAATAGAAGAAATGGTGCAACATTAGCCATTACGCCAAACACACCAAACATAAGTCCACTCACAAATTCACCGAACTTACCTACCAAATGAAAGTTACTTAATAGAACCAAAACAGAAAAAGCCATAATAAGCAAAAGAATAACCTCATCCCATAAACCATTATCATTGGTATCGAGAGTCGATTTCTTTTTGCTACTATTGCTCTTTGCGCTTGTCTTTGTACGAGGTCTACTATTGGAACGACTTGTTCCGCTCTTTGTGCTTTTACGAGTAGTTGTCATAAATCTTTATACCTACCTATATTATTCTGTTATTTTAAGAAGAATTGTCCTGCTACGGAAACTACTCCAATCACAAAACAATAAATGGAGAATCCCAATAACTTTTTCTCTTTCACAAACATCATAGTTAACTTTATAGAAACATATCCTACTACAGATGCTATCACCATACCAACAATAGCAGGAATCCATTCTGTAGGGGTAATGGTACTATTACCGATATGTCGTACTTCAAGAATTGCAGCACCTAAAACTGCTGGAATCGACATAAGAAAAGAATATTTTACTGCAAATTTACGGTCATAATGGTAAAGCAGACATGCTGTTATAGTAACACCTGAACGCGAAAGTCCTGGTAAAGTTGCAATCCCTTGCGCCATTCCAATTGAAAAAGCACTTATAAAGCTGGCATTTTTGGGAGATACTTTTCCATCCTTACAACGATCCGCAAGAAACAATAAAATAGAGGTCACCAGGAAACATATACCTGGTACTATCAAGGTAGCTCCAGCCGCTTCTACTAAATCCTGAGCCAAATATCCAAGGATTCCAGTTGGAATGGTAGATACAAGAATCAACAAAACAAATCTACGATAGGCTGATCTTAATATCCTGATATATGCCCTCTTACCATTTTTACCAAAGGTATTTACAAAAAAAATACCAATATTCTGCATGCAATTAAGAAGAATACCAATCCCTTCCAGAATCATACGCAAAATATCCTTATGAAAAGCAATACAGATTGAAATTAAGGTTCCTATATGTAAAATCACATGAAATGGAATGCTGTTGCCGGTATCCATATTGAATAGCTGTTGAATTATGGAAAGATGTCCGGAACTGCTTATGGGAAGAAACTCTGTAATGCCTTGAATCAAGCCTAGCAATAATGCTTGTAATACTGTCATGATACTCCTCCATAATCGTGCAAAAAACAACACAAAACCATTGACAGTATAGCATAAATGGGGGTGATTGTCACCCCTCATCTACGATCATGGAACGCAAGTGGGTAATTGCATCATGGATACCACCTACCTCGTTAATAATACCCTCTCTTACAATATCTTCTCCTACCAAAACACTTCCAACATCCTTCGTCAAGAAACCAGTTTCCATCATCAGTTCCTCCAAACGTTCTTTTTTTATAGAACAATGATTTTCGATAAAGCTTACAATTCTGTCTTGAATTTGTCTAAAATAATCGAAGGATTGTCTTACTCCGATAATCACTCCATTCATCCGTACCGGGTGAATTACCATAGTACCGGTCGGAACAATATAGGAGTAATCGGTACTTACTGCAATAGGTACTCCAATCGAATGACTGCCCCCCAACACTAAGGATACGGTCGGTTTTCCTATTGAGGCGATCATTTCTGCAATTGCAAGACCT
>CAYZUC010000042.1:0-22190 GCA_964481705.1 uncultured Lachnospiraceae bacterium | reverse complement strand
TTTTGACATTCCTGCAATAAGCTCCGCAATCGCAAGACCTGCCTCTACATCACCTCCCACCGTATTGATAATGACAAGAAGTCCTTTAATTGCCGGATTGTCTTCAATAACTGCAAGCTCCGGTAAAACATGTTCATACTTTGTGGATTTTGTAGTGTTTGGTAATACATCATGTCCCTCTATCTCACCAATGATTGACAAAAGATGTATCGCGCTGCCATCTCCTTTTAAGGTGGTCTGCCCTGTTTCTTTAATCAGCTTTTCCTGCTCTTCTTTCATAATTGTTCTCCATTCCGAAACGCTTTTTCGAATTAAAAAGAAACCGTCAATGCGGTTTCTCTTATTTTGCGTAAATGAAACAATTCTATTCCTAAATATCAAAATCATCATCATCATCCACTTCAATATCAAAATCAAGACTTTTAGGAACATGACGTTTGGGCTCCGGTAAGGGATTCTCAATAAAAGCCGGTTTCACTGTAATCTCTTGCGCGGTAACCTCTTGTACGGTATCCTCTTTCACAATATCTGTTGCGGTACACTCCTCTTGCTTAACCTGGGCAATTTTCTTTGTACAGAAAAAGTCATTTACCAGGGATGCAAAAAGCACGGAGGTATATGCAATCATATAAGATATATGTGACTCGGATGGATATTGTAATGAAAATAGAAGTAATATTAAGGAAAAGAAGATTTCCATAACAAGAAAATCAATTCTCTTCTTGCGTAAAAAGTAAATCACGGATATCCATCCCAGGCAAAGCAATATGATATAAGACAATTGCAGCACATCAGGATAAGCGGGAAGCGAGAATGCGTGACTCATACAATCAGCTGTAATCCATCCATTCAGGAAAAGCTTGCAATCTTCCCTTAATACCATTTCATAAGAGTATGTAAGATCGATAGCCTTCAGCAAAGCAAATCCCAGGTAGAAAGCTATACTTCCAAATACTAGGAGAATAGCATCAATATATCGTTTACTGAAAATAACGATAAACAAAATCATGGAAAGCAATAATAAAAGACTTCTAGGATTTAAGAAAATCGAAAAACCGATGACAATCACTAGAATAAGAGTTAATATCCAATATAAAACAGATTTACTTCTTCGATAATCAAAGGATATGTAGGCTTCAAAAACCCATAAACTCAAAAAGAGTATACCTAGAAACAAGAAATCACTATGATAGCTTGTCATGGCAGAATATTGCGTTGGGAATAACATCATAATGCCAAGCGCAAGTACTCCTGCCGCTCTTCCGCCAATCCTTCTGGTATAGAGAAAAACCATACCCGACATGAATACTTCTGTTATAAGCAGCAAATACGGATAAATCAACACTCCGTTTCCAAATAATAACGAAGAAATGGAGAACAGGGAATCAAAAATATACTCCTGTGCACCACCTAAGTAGCTGGTGTTTGGAACCAGTATCGTATTAACAATACCCAGATGAAATGCGGTGTTGTAGTAATTAATCCGAATTTCTGTTCCGGCAAGTACGAATATCATAATAAAGAAAATCTCAAAAGCAAGAGAAAGAAAAGGATATGTGACTCTTGAAAATCCCGGAAGTAATTTTGTAAATGCTAATCTTATTGCAAACAGCAAAAGAATAACAGAAACCAGAATACCTGCGGCAGCCCCCAGGTATTCTAATCGATATGTTTGAACAAAATTTTGAATGGACAGAAACAGGATCCATCCTAACGATAATAACGAACAAAAGGAAATAAGCAAAATTCCTTTAAAATTCTTATGAATCTCCCTCATAAGCTATACTCCATCCTGTATCTTATGTCAAACTATTTCACAGTGGATAGTGCTTGTTCCAAATCAGCAATAATATCATCCACATTCTCAATGCCTACTGAGAAACGAATCAAGTCAGGAGCAACTCCTGCTTCAATCAGCTGCTCATCTGACATCTGACGATGCGTATGACTGGCCGGATGAAGGACACAGGTTCTGCAGTCTGCAACATGTGTAACAATCGCTGCTAATTTTAAATGATCCATAAATCCAACGGAACCCGCTCTTCCACTTTTTAATCCAAAGGATATGACTCCGCAGGTACCATTTGGCATATATTTTTGGGCGCGCTCATAATACTTATCTCCAGGTAGTCCCGGATATTGAACCCAAGCGATTTTCTCGTGATTCTGTAAATAAGTAGCTACCTTAAATGCATTTTCACAATGACGCGGAACTCGTAGGTGAAGAGATTCCAATCCAAGATTTAGATAAAATGAATTCTGAGGTGAAGGGATGGATCCCAAATCTCTCATAACCTGTGCTGTAAGCTTTTGTATATAAGCACCCTTACCAAACTTCTTTGTATAAATGATTCCATGATAGGATTCGTCAGGAGTAGTTAATCCATAAAATTTATCCCCATATTTATCCCAGTCAAAATTACCGCTGTCAACAATGCAGCCACCAACGCTTGTAGCATGTCCGTCCATATACTTAGTTGTAGAATGGGTCACAATATCCGCGCCCCATTCAAAGGGTCTGCAGTTAATCGGAGTAGCAAAGGTATTATCTACAATAAACGGAACTCCATGATCGTGTGCCGCTTCTGCAAATTTCTCAAAATCAAGTACAACAAGGGCCGGATTGGCTATGGATTCTCCAAAAACACACTTCGTATTAGGCTGAAAAGCAGCATTTAGCTCATCAACTGTACAATCAGGGTCGATCATCGTACAGGAAACACCCATTTTTTTCATCGTGACAGAAACCAGATTAAAGGTACCTCCATATACAGCTGATGAACAAATAACATGATCGCCTGCTTCACAAATATTAAATATGGCAAAAAAATTGGCTGCTTGTCCGGAAGATGTAAGCATTGCCGCATAACCACCTTCCAAATCACATATCTTCTTAGCTACCATATCGTTGGTAGGATTCTGTAGTCTGGTATAAAAATACCCTTCTGCTTCCAAATCAAATAGCTTACCCATTTGGTCGGAAGAATCGTATTTATATGTAGTGCTCTGAATAATCGGCATTACACGGGGTTCTCCATTCGAAGGTTTATAGCCGGACTGAATACATTTTGTTTCCTGATAGTAATTACTCAAATGAATACCTTCTTTCTATGATTTATCGGATTGGTAATCCAAATATTTTTGTGTTTTTAAAGCCCTCACTGATTTCTTCAAAAGATGCTATGCCAAGCTCTACTGCCGGAAAAGTCTTTTTCCACGCATCTACTAATAGTTCCGCGAGTATTTTTGCTTTTTCTTCCTTACGCTCCAGAAGTGCAGGAATGACGAACCATGCAAGAATACAGTTTAAATCAAGCAGATATCGATTTCGACTTATGAAACCGGTTCCATCTACAAATTCTTTTGATTTTTGAACAACCGGAATTACAATAAGTGCCATATTTTCATTGGAAGCATTCTCTTTCTTATATAGATCAGAAAGCTGATCCAACAACACTTTATGTGTCTCACAATACTGATGGAAAGAGTCATTATATTTCTTCTTAGTAAAGGTCTTTAATAATTTGGATGGCTCTTGAAATAAGAGCAATTTTGTAAATTCATTTTCCAGATCGTACATGAATCCCCCATTCTTGCGCTTTAACGCGCATATCAAGTTTTCTATTCGTCCCAGTTATGGTACACAGCCTGTACATCATCATCATCATCCAATAGATCCAAGGTTCTGTTTAATGATGTGATTGCTGCTTCGTCCGTCAATTCTACATAATTCTGAGGAATCATAGTAACTTCTGCAGACATCATAGGTATATTCTGCGATTCAAGACTTTCTCTTACGGTCGATAGTTCGTCAGGATCTGTAAGAATCTCAAAGCTATCGTCTTCTTCCGAAAAATCCTCAGCCCCTGCGTCAAGTGCAAGCATCATTAATTCATCTGCATCCATTTCGCATTCTTCTTTATCAATAATGATTTGTCCCTTTTTGTCAAACATAAAGGACACACATCCCATATTGCCTAAACTTCCGTTTCCCTTTGAAAACGCACTTCTAACATTGGCTGCTGTTCTGTTTTTATTGTCTGTCAATGCATCTACTATAATAGCAATACCATTCGGACCATAACCTTCATATGTTACATATTCATAATTAACACTTCCGATATCTCCGGCCGCTTTTTTTATACCACGGTCAATGGTATCGTTTGGCATATTGTTTGCTTTTGCCTTAGCAATTACATCACGAAGCTTAGAATTGTTGGCAGGATCAGCACCACCTTCTTTTACAGCTACTGCTATTTCTCTTCCAATAACGGTAAATGCCTTTCCTTTGGAAGCATCATTTTTTTCTTTCTTGTGTTTAATATTTGCAAATTTTGAATGTCCAGACATAATAAAACTCCTTTTCTTTTTTGTACTTTGCTATTCTATCATTCTTTTGTGGATTCTTCAACTATCCTTACGCATCGAACTGATTTAATTACATGATTCTCTACCTCAAGTACCTCAAACCGATATCCATGATATTCTGTCTCGAAATAATCATTCTCTTCCGGTATTCTCCCAAGGCGGTCGGTAAGAAATCCATTTAAGGTCTCATAATCCTCTCCTTCAAAAGAAATACCAAGCTGTTCTTCTACTTCATCTAAGGTTGTGAGACCATCCATAACGTATGTATTGTCTTCCTGAATGTCAATATGTTGTTCATCCTCATCATATTCATCCAAAATATTACCGACAATTTCTTCGAGAATATCTTCCATCGCAATGATACCGGAAGTTTGTCCATACTCATCTATTACGATTACCATATGCGTCTTCTTTGACTGCATGGATTTAAACAAATCATCGATATTTCTAGTTTCTGGTATGAAGCTTGCCTCCATAATCAAACCTTCAATATCCTTAATCGGTTTGGTACGATTCTTTTGAAACGCATGAAAACGTACAACATCCTTAAAATGCATGATACCTATGATATTATCTATATTTTCTTCATAAACAGGGAAACGGGAATTCTTAGCGTCAAGCATCTCCCTCATAACATCATCAAGCAAATCATTGCCATCAAAGGCAACAACATTTTCACGGTGCGTCATGATATCCTTTGCTTCTTTATCACCAAATTCAAAGATATTCGTAATCATTTCCGCTTCGCTTGCTTCCAGAACGCCCTGCTCATGTCCCTCATTTACCATAGATATAATTTCTTCTTCGGTTACATCTTCCAGCTTGTTATTTGGATCCACACCAAAAAGACGTACGACAAGGTTGGATGTGATACTGACAAAAAAATTCAATGGAATAAAAAGTTTTGTTAGATAATAGATTGGATTTACTAAGGCATAAGCCCATTTTTCAGGATATCGTGCTGCTATCTTTTTGGGAACCAGTATTCCGAATGTCAAAAATACATAAAGAAGCACAAAAGTAGAAAACACGATAGAGACAGCTATCAAAGAAGAACCATGGTGTCCGAATAGTAGATAAATCCTATCCGCAAGTAACCTAATATGAATAGAACCAATAATCAATGTCAGTGTAGTGACCAGAATCTGTAGAGTATTAATAAATGAAACCGGATTCTCAATCATACGATTAAGACGAATCGCTCTCTTATCTCCAGTCTCAAGTTTCTTATCTAAATCGCTTTTGTTTACATTTTGGCTTGCAGATCCAAATCCATAGAGTATGATATCTACACATACCAAAAGAAACAGACACAAATAGCTCATGTGTATCTCCTATCGTTAATTTGTACAAATATAACATTTTGACGATGAAACGTCAAGACAGTTCCAGGCTTATGTATATGGCGTGGTCTATCTTTTTCATTATACCTCTGTCAAGGTGGCAAACAAATTCTCTTAGACGTTGTTTATCAATGGTACGCAGTTGTTCCAGGAGAATTACGGAATCCTTTTCAATCTTATATTGATCCGATGGTAATTCTATATGTGTTGGTAACTTTGCTTTGTTCATCTTTGATGTAATAGCAGCACAGATTACTGTAGGACTGTGACGATTTCCAATATCATTTTGAATAATTATCACGGGGCGAATCCCACCTTGTTCGGAACCTATCACAGGTCTGAGATCTGCATAATAGATATCTCCACGTTTTATTGTCATGAATACACCTTCCTTTCGGTACTAGTATTGACAAATATTAAAGGTGTATTCTGGAAAAATCATTTTCTAGAGGTAATCCTGAAAATAATCCTTTGTAAAAACAATTTCTCCGTTTTTGTAATAGGTTCTGGGGACGCGCTTTCCAATATCGCAAACCAGCTCATAATTGAATCTTCCGGATAACTCTCCAAGTTCTTCGGCAGTAATCTGATCCTGACCATTTTTCCCCATGAGTGTTACAGGATCAAATTCCCTTACGTCTGCAATATCTGTGACATCTACCATAAATTGATCCATACAGACACGTCCGCATATAGGAGCTCTTTTTCCTCGGATTAACACAGAACCTTTTCCGGAAAGCCCACGTGGATAACCATCTCCATATCCCACGGGAATCGTGGCAATCTTTCGTCTTGCGGGTGCTATATAAGTACCACCATAACTAATCGGTGTGCCTGCCTCTACTTCTTTAATATATGCGATGTGACTGATGATTGACATGACCGGATAGAGGGTTATCACATCTCTTCTTACCTCATCAGAAGGCCACAAACCATAAAGCGTAATCCCAGCCCTTACCATATCATAATTTGCCTTAGCGATTTCAACAATACCTGCACTGTTCGAGCAATGATGAATTTGAAAACATATGTTATTCAAAGACAAACGCTCTATAAAATCATGAAATTTGTTAATCTGTATAAAAGTAGGTTCCTTATCAGACATGTCTGCCTTTGAAAAATGAGTAAATATACCTTCTGTCTCTACATTTTGCAATTTGGCAATCTTTATAATTTCTGCGATGCTTTCATCCGTTGTTTGAAATCCAATTCTGCCCATTCCCGTATCGATCTTAATATGGAAATGAACAATTTTTCCTTGACTTACAGCTTCTTTTGATAATTCTTCCGCCATGGAATACTTAAAAACTGCAGGTCTGATATCATAACGCACGATATCTTTATATGCATTCGGAAACGTAAATCCCAAAACAAGAATAGGCTTTGTTATTCCGCTTTTTCGCAGAATAATCGCTTCCTCAACGGTAGCGACTGCAAATCCATATAGATAATCAAGTGATTCTATTTCCTTAGAAATGGTTACGGCGCCATGTCCGTAACCATCTGTTTTAATAACCGCCATTAATTTACTTGTTGGAGATATATTCTCCTTCATGTTCATAAGATTTTTATGAATTGCATCCAAATCAATACAAGCATTTACTCTCATGTATTGTTCCATTATAATCTCCATTCCTGCACGGATATCTGCGCATTATAACTATATTATTCTATCAATCGTTTAAATGATCAATAATATCATGAGCCATTAACTCATGCTCTCCCACCTTGGCTTTGCCACGATCTCCGGCACTTCCATGAATAGCACAGGCAAGTGAAGAAGCTTCAAATGGTTTTAATCCCTGCGCTAAAAGCCCACATATAATTCCACTTAAAACATCACCGCTGCCGGCTGTTGCCATTCCACTATTACCTGTTGTATTGATGGTAACATTTCCATTTTCATCTGCTATTACAGTACGGGCATCTTTGAGAACACATGTTATGTTATAGCTGGAAGCGAAATCGGTTGCAGAATCAATTAAATGATTCTTGATTTCATCTATGGATAAGCCTGTGAGTCGGCTCATCTCACCCACATGTGGTGTAATGATTACCTCCTGCGAACAGGAACTAAGTAAATCGGGATTCTTCGAAATAATATTGAGCGCATCTGCGTCACAAACAAGAGGTGCTGTTGCCCGCTCCAATACAAAACGTACAATTTGTTCTGATACTTCTGAAGTGGTAAGTCCCGGACCAATACCAATACAATCACACCAATCCAGTGACTTTTGAAGTTCTTCCTGTTCAAATTGATCCTTGTCATAAGTAGATAGAATTGCTTCAGGCAAGCTGGTCTGAAGAATGGTCCGATTCTCCTCAACAGAATAAATCTTTACCATTCCACAACCGGTTTGAAAAGCGGCTTTACCAGCAAAAATTGCAGCACCACACATATTTACATTTCCTGCAATCAATAGAACCTTACCAAAAGTACCTTTATTGGAATATGCTTCCCTTTTTGGAAGGCAGATATCCTCTGCTTCATAAGCGCAAATCTTTGGTAAATTATCTTCAAATACAAAATCATAGATTCCAATATCACTTTTTACGATTTTTCCACAATAATCAGCACCGGGATAAAGAAGCTGACCTATTTTCTTGTAAGCGAACGTGACCGTCACATCTGCCTTAACGGCGCAACCAAGTACTTTTCCACTACATGCATCAATTCCTGTTGGAATATCTACAGCCAGGACACGAGCCTTGCGACTGTTTATTTCATTTACTGCTTCTGCGTAGTCGGATTCAATTTCTCTGTTCAAGGAAATACCAATAAGTGCATCAACAATCGTAGTGTATTCGTTGGAGGGGATTTTATCCAGAATCTCAATGCCACAATTTTTGCAGATACTCATTTGCTTTCTTGTATCCTCGGTACAATGTGATTCGTCACCGATAAATACAATCGTTACAGGTACTTTTTTACCCCACAGCATACGGCCAATGGCAAATCCGTCTCCACCGTTATTACCACATCCACATACGATTAAAACGTTGGTAAGATCAAATTCCTCACGGTTCAAAGTAAAAACACAGGATAAAGCTGCTCTTTCCATCAAAATCAATCCGGCAACTCCTAACTTTTCCTGTGTGTTACTATCTGCTCTTCTCATCTCTTCCGGTGTTAAAATATACTCCATATTCTCTCCATTCCTGCGATCTGATTATCGCGTTTACTTATGATGTTTTGGGGGAAGATTCTATATTTTGTAGTTTCTTTTCTTCTGATTCTATGATTACCTTTTCAGATTTTTCTTTTTCTGCCTTTTCTCTCTCTGCCTTTTCCTTTGCTGCTCTTTGCTTGTTAAGAATCTCCTGCTTTTTGGCCTCTACATTATAACGGATGTCAAACATCTCTGTTACCTTGGGTCCAAAAATGTCATGCATATAGGAATACATCTCAACATTTTTAATTTCCATTTCCTGCTTACGAATCACGTTCTTTTTCAATTGTACGCGAATATCCTTAATCCACTTGCCTATCTCTTCTATATTATCTGTATTATCCTGTAGTAGGTCATAACAGATATCCATAGTCTCCAGCATCAGCTTTCTATTTACATCATCAATCTGATGTGGGAGATCAAGCAGCTGATCCTGATTATCTTCTATTTTTTGATTGATTTCACTGATGAGACGTTTGTTCTCCTCGGTCTTCTTGTCGGCTTCCTTATCTGTATCATCCATCTGATTCACAATCTCTTTCATAAGATTGTTTTTTAGCTTTTTCAGATCTTTTATTTCCGTATTTACTTTTCCTTGGAGCTTTACAAGATTATTGAGTTCTTTTTCCAGGTTTTTCAGCTCAGTCGTGACATCAGCCGGACGAAAGAGCCGATGCCATTTATGATCCAATGTTAAAACGGGTACATGAACACTCTGTAAAGCCTGCTCAAACTTCTCTTCGTCTTTTCCCATGCTCTATTCCTTCTTTTCTCTCTTGGATGCAATATTGTAGGATAATCGCATCAAACTTTCTGAAAGATGAACATTCTCAACAATTACATCCTCTGGAACATTCAGATCAATATGTGAAAAATTCCAGATAGCGCGGATACCACACTTGCAAAGGGAATCTGCAACTCCTACTGCTGCTGATTTCGGTATTGCGATAACGGCAATATCAATGTTATATTCACGGACAAAATCCTCCATCATATTCATACCCATAATGGGTATATTACGAATCTTCTGTCCCATGAGCTTCTCGTTGGTATCAAAAATACCTCGTATTATAAAACCACGTTTCTCAAAATTTACATATCCAGCTAATGCCTGTCCTAGATTACCGGCACCAATTAGAATTAAATTGTGTTTTTCATATAATCCAAGAATCTTCCCTATTTCTTCATACAGATATTGTACATTATAGCCATATCCCTGTTGACCAAATCCACCAAAATTGTTCAAATCTTGTCTGATCTGGGATGCAGTTACTTTCATTCTTTCACTTAATTCCTGTGAAGAGATTCTTTCAATACCACTATCGTTCAATTCTCCTAAATATCGAAAATATCTGGGCAAACGTCCAATCACTGCTCTTGATATTTCTTTTTCTGCCAAAGTTGCAACCTCCAAACATTTTATGCTATTATTATAGACGTATGTGAAATAAATGTCAAAAGGAGAATCCATGCTTTTACAATGTTCAAAAATAAGTAAAACCTTTGTATCTTCCCCTGTTCTGACGGATTGTTCCTTTACGATTGACGAACGGGAAAAGGTGGCAATTGTCGGTAATAACGGAGCGGGAAAATCAACATTATTAAAAATAATCATGGGAGAATTGGATGCCACTGATGGCATAGTATCTCTTTCTAAGGATAAATCCATTGGTTATCTTGCCCAGCAAGAGGCGGTTACAAGTAATCATACGATTTACGAGGAAGTACTTCTTGTGAAACAAAAGCTTTTGGATGATGAAAAGGAGATACGTGCTCTGGAACTTTCCATGAAATCTGCCACAGGCGAAGAACTGGAACGTCAGATGGAACGCTACTCTTTATTAAGCCATAATTTCGAGTTGAATAATGGATATGCAATTGTAAGTGAAGTAAAGGGAATCTTAAAGGGTCTTGGCTTTACGGAAGAGGAATTCAACAAGAAAATCGCAACACTTTCCGGTGGTCAGAAAACAAGGGTGGCACTTGGAAAATTACTTCTATCCAAGCCTGATTTGATACTATTGGACGAGCCAACAAACCATTTGGATATGGAATCGATTCAGTGGCTGGAGAATTATCTGATCAACTATGATGGAGCAGTCATTATCGTCGCTCATGACCGCTATTTTCTGGATAAGATTGTCTCTAGGATTATCGAAATAGAAGGAACCAGGTGCTTTCTGTATCGAGGAAATTATTCCGAATATGCACAAAAGAAGAAAATGCTGCGTGAGGCGGCAATTAAACAATACTGGAATCAGCAACAAGAAGTGAAACATCAGGAGGAAGTAATTCAAAAGCTGAAATCATTTAACCGTGAGAAATCCATTAAACGAGCTGAAAGTCGAGAAAAGATGCTTGATAAAATAGAACGTATTGAGAAGCCCGTGGAACTTAACGATTCTATGAATATCCAGATCACTCCGGTATGTGAAAGTGGCAATGACGTACTACGTATCGAAGATTTATCAAAATCATTTACAGACGAACCGCTTTTCTCTCATATTTCTTTCGAAATCAAACGTGGTGAACGCGTTGCACTGATTGGGAATAATGGAACCGGAAAAACTACGATTCTCAAAATTATTAATGAAATGATAAAAGCTGATTCTGGAAGCGTTAATCTAGGTTCCAAGGTAATGGTAGGTTACTATGATCAGGATCATCAGGTGCTTCATCCGGACAAGACTTTGTTTGAGGAAATATCAGACGATTATCCCAGTCTTGATAACACAAAAATCAGAAATACTCTTGCTGCATTTCTTTTTACCGGAGATGATGTTTTCAAAAGGATTCGTGAGCTGAGTGGTGGCGAAAGGGGCAGAATGTCTCTGGCGAAGCTTATGCTTTCTAATGCTAATTTTCTGATTCTTGATGAACCAACAAATCATCTTGATATGATTAGCAAGGAGATACTCGAACAGGCACTGAATTCTTATACCGGAACTGTATTTTTTGTTAGTCATGATCGTTACTTCATCAATGTAACAGCAACCAGAATTCTGGAACTTACGAATCATACCATTTTCAATTATATTGGTAATTATGATTATTATTTGGAAAAGCACGATTTAATGATACGTCATCTTACGGAAGCATCTATTGATCATGCAACAAATCTTGGAAATCATTCAGACTCTGAGCAAAAGCTTTCCTGGCAGGCACAAAAGGAAGTGCAGGCAAAACAGCGAAAAATCAATCGTCAGATTGAACAATTAGAAGCTGAAATCGAGAAAATAGAAATGCGAACAGCTGAGATAGATAATGAATTATCCAAACAAGAGGTAGCAACCGATTTACCACAATGCTTAAAATTAACTCGTGAGAAGGAAGAACTTGTTATCACGTTGGAAAAGCATATGGAACAATGGGAAGAATTACAAAGTATGATATAAAGAAACGCTGTTGGAGCAATCATCCAACAGCGTTTTATCATCTTATTAAAGACTTTTTTCTAGATTAACACGTATCTCTTTGATAAATTCAGAGCTGCTGCATACCTTGACATTCTTTAGAGAAGTAATCAAGGCAAGGTCTTTTGTCATTTTACCCTCTTCAATTGTCTGAAGAGTTGCCTTTTCCAGCGCATCTGCAAAACGTTGTAGGTCTTTATTACTATCGAGTTCTCCACGCTTTCTCAGAGCTCCTGACCATGCAAAAATAGTTGCTACTGAATTGGTAGAAGTCTCCTCTCCCTTCAGATGCTTATAATAATGACGCTGTACAGTTCCATGAGCTGCTTCGTATTCATAGACACCGCTAGGAGATACAAGCACGGATGTCATCATAGCAAGAGAACCACAGGCGGAGCTTACCATATCACTCATAACATCTCCATCATAATTCTTACAAGCCCAAATGAATCCTCCTTCTGCTTTCATGACTCTCGCAACGGCATCGTCAATCAAGGTATAGAAATATTCAATGCCCAATTTGTCAAATTTCTCTTTGTATTCCTTCTCAAAGATTTCCTGAAAAATATCCTTAAAACGATGATCATATTTCTTGGATATCGTATCCTTAGTCGCAAACCAAACACTCTGTCTGGTATCGATTGCATAGGTAAAACAACATCTTGCAAAGCTGGAAATCGATGCATCGGTATTATGCATGCCTTGGATAACACCAGGACCTTTAAACTGTTGTATCGTCTCACGGGTCTCATTTCCATTCTCATCTGTAAAGACAAGCTCTGCTTTTCCTGCTCCTGGAACACGAATCTCAACATTTTTGTATACATCACCGTATGCGTGTCTTGCTAAAGTAATAGGCTTCTTCCAATTCTTAACGCATGGTTCGATTCCTTTTACCTGAATGGGAGCACGGAATACCGTTCCATCCAAAATAGAACGAATGGTTCCATTCGGACTTTTCCACATTTCCTTCAAATCATACTCTTTCACTCTTGCTGCGTTGGGAGTTATCGTTGCACATTTTACTGCAACACCATACTTTTTCGTGGCCTCAGCACTGTCTACGGTAACTTTGTCATTTGTTTCGTTACGATTTTTTAGTCCCAGGTCATAGTACTCTGTGTTCAAATTAATAAAAGGAAATAAAAGCTCATCTTTGATCATCTGCCAAAGAATTCTGGTCATTTCATCTCCATCCATTTCTACTATTGGGGTAGTCATATCAAATTTCTTCATCTTATTCTCCAATCTTGCGTGCAAATCTCCCACACTATTCTTCTATCTTATTTTTATCACACTGTAACTCTAACATATCTGTCAGACCGTTGGCAAGTGCGTTCTCAATCGCATTCTGAATATGAGTTCTTGCAAGCTCCTCTGCCAGGTCAGAATCTTTATTCTTGATTGCATTCAAAATCGCAGCATGCTCTTCGTTCGATGTCTGACCTCGTTGATGAGCAGAAATGGACATCAAACGCACATTAAAAACGTATTGATGCAGATCCTTAAGGATATGTTCTAATCTTTTGCTGCCGCTCGCTTCGTACATAAGCTGGTGAAATTGACTGTCAAGCTCTGTTACCTTATCAAAGTGAGCGCGATGAGCCTGGAAATCTGACATATACACAGCTTCATCCATATCATCTAATTGAGCATGCGTAATATTCTTTGTTGCCCATCTGGCACATAAACCTTCCAAACGGGAACGTATCTCGTAAATATCCATGACGTCCTTTGCAGAAATTCCCTCTACATAGGTTCCTTTGTTTGGTATGACACGTACCAAACCCTCCAGTTCCAATTGACGGAAGGCCTCTCGAACCGGAGTCCTGCTTACGCCATATTCCTCTCCAATAGCTACTTCACGCAGCTCTTCGCCTTGTTTATACTTACCACTGATAATATCTTCACGAAGTTTTTGAAAAATGCGTCCCCTGAGCGAATATTTGTCAGTGACTTCCTTTTGAACACTCTCGTCCATTTTAGCCTGCTTTCTGATGGAACACTACATTCCAAGCATGATTCCAAGTTTTTCACACGTATCTGTTATGACACGAATTAGTTCATCATCTGTCATTACTGTTACACGACCACTTTCATACTCCTTATCTACCCACTCTTTTACTTCCTTAACAAGTGGTGATGTCTTATCCACGTGCTTATCCTCCGGAAGTCGATAATACGTATTGATCCAATGCGCAATACCCGCAAGACCAGAAGTGTTAGATACGGCACATAATACGGGTCTCTTTAAGAATTTTTCCGTATCAAAAATATTATAAATCTCTTCATTCTTCAGTAATCCATCTGCATGAATACCGGCACGGGTTACATTGAAATTCTTACCAACAAATGGAGTACGTTCTGGAATATGATAACCTATTTCTTTCTCATAGTACTCAGCAAGCTCTGTGATGATAGTCGTATCCATTCCATTCAAATCACCCTTTAGCTGAGCATATTCAAATACCATAGCCTCTAATGGGGTGTTACCTGTTCTTTCTCCGATTCCAAATAAAGAAGTATTGACACCTGCACATCCATAAAGCCAAGCTGTCGTTGAATTTGATACCGCTTTATAGAAATCATTATGTCCATGCCATTCCAATTGAGAAGGCTGAACACCAGCATGCTTATGAATTCCGTATACGATTCCCTGAACGGAGCGAGGTATTACAGCTCCAGAATAATTCACACCATATCCCATAGTGTCACAGGCACGAACCTTAATTGGTATCTTATACTCATTGGAAAGCTTCATGAGTTCGAGACAGAATGGAATTACATATCCATAAATATCAGCTCTCGTGATATCTTCCAGATGACATCTTGGACTGATACCAGTCTCCAGACACTCTTTTACTACACTAAGATAATGCTCCATCGCCTCACGACGAGTCATTTTTAACTTATAGAAAATATGATAATCAGAACAGGAAACTAAAATGCCGGTTTCTTTCATTCCGATATCCTTTACTAATTGAAAATCTTCCTTGCTTGCTCGAATCCAGCTTGTTATCTCTGGAAATTTGTAGCCACGCTCCATACATTTATACACAGCATCGCGATCTTTTTTACTGTATAAAAAGAACTCACTCTGACGAATCATACCATTGGGTCCGCCAAGCTTATGTAGGTAATCAAATATTGTTACAATCTGTTCCGTTGAGTAAGGGGCTCGTGATTGTTGACCATCACGAAAGGTGGTATCGGTAATCCATATTTCATTCGGTAAATGGTGTGGGACTACACGATCATTAAACGCTATTTTGGGTATTTCACTGTAGGGAAACATATTCCGAAAGGTATTTGGATTCTCTACATCTGCTAGATTGTACATTTTTTCTTCAATCTCAAGAAGATTTGTATGAACATTCATTTTAATAGGTCGTTCTGTTGGATTTGCCTTCTTATTACTCTTACTATTTAAATCCATAATTTTACCTCTTTCCTCTTCCATAGAACTACAAGTCAAGTACGTGTATAATTGTATACAATAATACACGTACTTGTCAATACTTTACTTAATATTTTCTGCAGAAAGTCAGGTGAATCGTAATTTCTGAAGATTCAATAATCCATTTCCCTGTAATGTTCTAGGCAATCCACAATCATCTGTTGCTCGGATGATCCGCCTTTTTACTTCACACATGGGTAACTGCGGACATGACGATAATAAGAGGGCACAGGCTCCAGCAACCACCGGAGTTGCCATGGAAGTTCCACTCATTTTGCTATAACTATATTCATGATTAGCAGAACAGCTATATACGCTATTCCCCGGAGCTATTAAATCCGGTTTAATCATATGCTTTCTAAGTGAACCACGACCAGAATATTTGCTGCAGTCACCATAACACCCAACTGTAATAGCCTCGTTCAACATCCCCGGAGCTGTAATGCTCTCTTCCTCAGGTCCTTCGTTTCCGGCAGCTGCTACAATAATAATTCCATTCTCCCAGGCTTCTCTTGTAACATCCAATAACCTCTTCTTCTTTATGACCTGTGTTGTATCTACAAATCCAAGAGAAATATTTAGTATCCGTGTCTTATATCTGTCTTTTGTGTTTATGACCCAACGAATTCCTTCGATTAATTGTTCTGCCTTTCCTTCTCCATTAGAATCTAAGACTTTGCCAATGAGAAGATTACTTTTTGGTGCCATCCCACAGAATCTCCCCTTGGATGACATTCCGTTCCCACCAAGGATACCAGTAACATGCGTACCATGACCATAATCATCGTAAGGAGTTTTTTTGTTCTGAATAAAGTCGCGAAAGCCAATGATTCGTCCTTCATAATCTTTATGACTAATTGCACCGGAATCCAGTACAGCAATTGTGATGGAGTCTCCTAAAATACCATTACTGTGAATTCTGTTGCACTTTACCTTTTTTCGAACGGAGTCCAAGAAAAAACCTCCAACCCTTTCTATCTATCATATGGGGTAGAGGTTTATTTGTTATTACTATCGGATTTGTTTCCAAACCTATATCGAATAAAGTTACCAGAGGTGCTTTCGTTATCCGAAATCGTGTTATTCTTCTGTTGGGATTTATCTCGTCCTGTTGCTTCATCGGAATCATTTAAAATAACAAGAGCATTACCCCCTACTATTTTGCTTGCACCAATCAGTCCATCCGGGAGGTTCATATCAACTTCTTTTCTATTTTGTATCGAATGAATCGGTATTTCCAAATTCAATTTTGTCTCCGCTTTTTCTTCTTCCTTATCGGAAGTGGTATCCTTGGAAGCTGCTCCTTCTTCCGATGCAAAAAGTTCAGCAGTTGTGGAATCATCTTCAGGCGGTCTGACTCCAACATCTGTCATTAAGCCCTCGCCACATTGATAAAAGGCATTCTCATGAATTTCAACATAATTATTCTCTAATCCAACATAGGTAAGATTCTTGCAGCTTGAAAAGGCACAAGTATCAACATAGGTAACAGATTCCGGTAGATATATTTCTGATAATCCTGTACAGTTCGTAAAGGTATATGGTTCTATTTTTTCAATTTGATTGGATACCTGAATCGATGACAGACGATCTGCACCCCAAAAAGCATAAGAATCTATTGCTTTTACTGTAAAGGGCATATCATAGGTATCACTTTTGCGTCCGGAAAGATATTGAATCAGTCGAGTAGAATCGTGATTGTAAAGTACTCCGTCATTAAAGAAAAAACTATGATTGCCGGGAAGTACCGAAATAGATACCAAAGAATCACAATCGGAAAAAGCCCCTTCGCCTATTTCCACAACCGATGGAGGAATTACAACGCTGTTTAGCTTCTTACATGTTGAAAATGCACTATCTCCAATCGATTGAACTCCTTCTTCTATGGTAACTCTCTGCAATTGATCGCATCCATAGAAAGCTCCTCGATCGAGACTTTTAACAGTTGATGGGATTGTCACACTCGTAATCGGTGCTTCTTTAAAACACTCTACACCAATAGTATTAACATCACCGGGAATGGAAACCTCAGATGAATTACCTGTATAGGATACCAATACCCCACTTTGAATCAAAAATTCAGGGTCCTCCTTGGCTTCTACATTACCTGCAGGAATCTGGGTGAAAATCAGTATGCTGACTAATACGACTGCGCCAATCGTGGCTAATATGTATTTTTTCATGCAATCACTGGATCCCTTTTCATAAATAATAGGATAGATAATGCTGCCAATCCGATGGCAAGAAACCACTTCGGACTGATTGGATCACCGGTAGTAGGTGTAGAATCCAGCATATCTCCCGCCGACAGGTTCGAAACATCTACATAAAGACCATAGGTTGAAAAATGATTAGCAGTAAAGGTAATACAAGGGGTGCCATCAATAGCTGAAAATCTTGCACCCAATTCTTCCAAAGAACCATTTGATACAGCGGCTACTCTGTTATTGCCACCATAGAGCGCCAACTCCTCTGGAATAGGAAGTGTCAGAGTAACGGATACTCCTTGAGGATTATCAATTTTGGTAGTTCCGGTAGAATCATATAATGATATATCCATAGGATAAGAACGAAGATTATCCAATTTACCATACTTAGCTTTTAACGCATCTTCAAACTCAGATGTTGCAGCATTCGTTTTACTGATTTTTACGACATAATTGTCAGGACTTCCTTCAATACTACCGGAAGCTTTATCCTTATTTTCAAGACCGGAATCACCAACGTCAACATTTGCATTTCCACCGGTTCCTGCGCCACCTGTTGTTGCATTACCTTTATTTACAGGCGTTATATTATTGGAACTCTGTGTAATCACTTTTACCGAAGAGCTGCTACTCGAACTGCTTGAGGATGTCGAGGAGGTACTGGTTGATTTTGTGGAACTGGTTGATTTCTTGGAGGTACTGGTTGTCTTTTTCGTTGTCTTCTTTGTTGAGGTCTTCTTGGTTGTCTTACTGGTCGTTTTATTGGTTGTTTTAGAAGAACTTGAATCTGTTGATGAAGTACTCGAGGAGCTTTTCTTAGAGCCTTCTTCCACAAAAGTATATCCGAATTTATGAGCAAATTCTTCCGCAGTTGTCCCCTTCACACCATAAACAGTCAAACCGGTAACACCTTGTGTTGCGGTATCACTAATATAAGTCGTTTCCTCTGGAATATGTATTTCCGATATTCTGGTATTTGCAAAAGCACCTTCATCAATTCTCTTTACTGCCGGAGAAAGATTTGCTATTACAATACTGCTGTTTCGAAAACAATCCTGTGGAATCACTGAAACACCATCGGTAAATGTAATCTGACTCAGATTGTCCAAGTTCGCAAAGGCTTCCGGTTCTATAGAAGTAATTGTATTCGGTACTGTAAAATTAGTATTTCCAGAAGAACCACCAAGCATTTCTAAAATACCGGTCTTTGTTCCCCCAGCTACCTCATAAATAATTCCATTCTCGCAGGAATAATTAGGATTATTTGAAGCAATCTGAGCATTAGCCAGTGAGCTGCATCCAATAAAAGGCGCTTTCCCCATTTTTGTCAATGTAGCAGGCAGCGACACAGAACTCAAATTGCTGCAGTTTGCAAATTCATGATCTTTTAAGCATACGGCATCTCCAATGGAAAGAGAACGAAGATTATTGTTACCATCAAAGATACTTGTATTTACAGAACCATCTGTTTTGTATCCAAAGGCATCAATGCCGGCCGGAATCACCAAGTCAGATGTTGTGGTATCATAATCAATAAGCGTATTATAACCAGTAGCATCGTCTCGTTTTACCTTAAAATAAGTCCCATTATTCACAAATACTATACTATTCTCCATCGCATAGTTATATGGTTTTGAAATATCGGAAATGGTGCCATACATAATAAACTCGTTATTGACACCTTTAAAAGCATTAGTGCCGATAGATGTATCCTCAGAGTCAATCGTCGCACGCGTCAGATTCTGACAACCATTAAAGGCGTCACTGGCAATGGATGTTACGGTATTGGGTATATTGATACCTACCAAGTCACCATTTCCCTTAAAAACATCGGTTGACGCAAGTATGGTACGGACAACAATATCACCTACCTGCTCGGGAACATCCACATAATTACTTGTTAAAGTAACCTTGGCCATATCTACCCACGTAAGCTCTCCATTACTGTTTACACGGAAATTCTTTTCTTCAAACTCATTGTCCATAGTCTGGAAACAGATATTAAAGCTTCTTGCATAATTATAAGCATTTGAATTCAGATTGCCTCGAATACGAAAGCTTCCATTATTCATATTCATGAATTGATTACTGTTTGGCATTCGTGTATTTCCCGGTATTGTAATACAAAACAGATTCTTACAGTCTTCAAATGTACCATCGTATAATTCAGGAAGGTCCTCCGGGAGCGTAATCTCTTCCAATCCGGAACAGCCCTGAAAAGATGTATTATTGATACTGGTAATGCTTTCGGGTAATTCAATGCTTCGCAAACCAGAACAATTACGAAAAGTTCCCTGCGGTATTTCAGCAAGCTTTGAAGTAGGATCAAAAGTTATCGTTGAAAGGGAAGAACAGCCATCAAAAATATAGGTTCCAATGTGTTGTAGTTGATTTGGAATATTCACGGTTTTCAACTCTGTACAATTTTGGAATGCACTGTTTTCCAGTGTGTTCAAGCTGGACGGAATCGTAATGGAATCCAACGAGGAACAGCCACTAAAGGCACTAAGACCAATTTTCTTAATAGAATCCCCCAGTGTAATCGAATTCAAATAGGCACAATTCTGGAAAGTTCCCTCTTCGACTGTTAATAATTCACCGGAGGGAAGTGTTGCAGAACTAATTGCCGTATCCTGAAACGCATAGCGTCCAATGGATGAAATCGCCGCTGGTATATTGCAGGAGCGCAGACTGCTTGCACCACTAAATGCATAATCTCCAATCGTTTTAAGATTCTCATTTGTTGTAACATTAACCAGTCCGGTAGCTCCCTCCATGGCATTATCACCTACTTCTTTACAATAAAGAGGCAATTTAACCTGTTGAAGATAAACACAGTCCTTAAATGCAGATTGTGCAATACCTTCTATCGGAGTCCCTGGGTCATCATCGGGATGATCTGGCGTAGTATAAAAAACATCCGGAATATTCAAAACCTTTATTTGATCTTTTGATGTATAGGGCGTTCCATTTAAGGGACTCGTCTCATATGTATAATCTGCAACATAATTATTACTCGTTATATAGTATACAATCCCATCATCTGCATGATATTCATATTGATGCGGGACAACTCCAACCGAATAGTCCTCAGTAACTTCATTTTCTTCTGTCTGTGCACTAATATATTCACCCGGAATAGCAGCAACAATCAACGCAGTTATCATCAGGAGTGCTGCAATCGTCTTTCGAATGCTCTTTTTCAGTACTCTTCTCTTTTTTCTTGTTTTCATATGTATGTCCCCATTTCTGTACCGTATCAATCGTATCTGTTACTTCACTCTCTTACATACCACTACAAATCGACCTTCCGGCTCATCATAATCACATGTCGACAAAGTAATTAATTCATCCCCATACTCTGCAGTGATGCCTGTATCATAGATTGACATCTTCTTCATTTCTTCTATACCGGAGTCAAATTCTAATTCCGAATTTGGATTGATAAACTGATAATATTTGAATGTAATCTCAGCCTCACTATAAACACGAGACTGAAATGCAAACATAACCTGATATACTCCTTTTCGATAAATCGTATCAAATTGGACATTTTTATGCTTTTTATAAAAGCTTTCACTCTTATAGGCATCCAGGCTGCCAAACATCTTTCCTGATTTCATATTATGTCCATAGATAATCATATTATCGCAAGGAGAAACCGGATCACAGCTATCATCCATAAATAAAGTACCGTTTTTGTCTTCCTTCTGATCGAAATTATGGTCCAGATAATAAGTCCCGTCACCGTTGACAGATTTCATGACAGGATAGTCTATATTAGTATCGTCTATTTTGAGCCATCCAATTAGATTTTTGTTACGAATTAATAAAGTTTTATACTCATCAAGTACTTCTGGAGGAGCTTCCTCTCCCTCTTCTTCCTTTTCCGGCTTTGGAACTGTCTGATAAACAGTAATCTGCTCAGGATCTGTCTGTTTCATTTCAGAAAGACCGGAAAAATCGTTTTGACTCTGATTCGCGCGAATGTAATAGTATATAAAATATCCAATGCATAATACCGCTATCACTGCAAGAATTATGCTAAATATTTTCCTCTTTTCCACAAAAATCTCCAATCTAGGTTCTTTCCTATTTACTTACTTTTATTTTACTATATTCAAATAAAAACACAAGCAGTAATTGGAACCTCTTTTCATACATGACATAGTATATAGCATAATTTAAAACTATGTTTGGAGGAAAAAAATGAGTGAATTGACAGCTACCGC
>CAYZUC010000041.1:0-24159 GCA_964481705.1 uncultured Lachnospiraceae bacterium | reverse complement strand
ACTTCAGGCACAAATTTGCACATTCGTATCTTGTATTATAACAAAAAAAGAAATATTTGCATAGTCTTATAAATAAAAGGTAATCGTGTGACTATCCTCTACTGTCATGTATTTTATAGAAGAACTGTGAAGGAGTTCAAACACTTTTTGCTGTTCAATCAGATGCTCCAGCATCTCCTGATAAATCTCACCAGAAGCACATTTTAAGGTGAGCTTCTCTTTTCCCTGTTCATAGCCCTCCGAAAACAGTTGCTCGATCCTTGCTTCATCATAGGATGTAAAATAGGTTCCTTCTCTCACATAATAATAATTTTGGAGAGAATCGCACACCGGCAGCATCAATGTCGTCTTAATCTGATGCGTTTGCCCCAGAATCTCATCATCCACACACAGATAGTCGTAATTTACATCATTTGTTTGCTCTATGCCCCCACCCTCTGTGTTAATGAAAGCATCTCCCCATGTTGTATCAATATAGCACCAGACTCCATCGACATAAGCCAGGTTCCACGCATGACTTTCTCCATTCTTCACCGTTCCTGAAATCAACGTACACGGAACACCCGATAGCTCCAACAAATACTGCGTTGCCTTCGCATATCCCTGACATACACTTTTTCCTTCCAAAAAGACAGAGCAGATATTCTGATTGTCGCTCGATTCTGAAGAATACTCCGTATTTTGTACAAGATATTCATATATGTATTTCACTTTCTCATAATCCGAGGTATTTGGTGGAATCCCTGCCATACAATGGTTTACATAACTATCTATTTGATCCTGTGCCCGTTCCCTCTCAGCTGTTGTTTTCATATACTTCCCTGAGAATTCAATGGATGAAATCTTCCCGCCCGTAGTAAATTTCGTCATATAATACCCATCCACATAAAACAAATCGGGGTGATCGCTCATCACACACTGAAAGATACGATCCACAGGTTCCGAATTCAAAGTACTGATTTCCTTATCTGTTTCCATATTGTTGAGAATCGTAAATATCTCCGCGTAGAGCTGCTGTTCCTGATCATTTAATCGTTCATACACAAATTTGCCAATCTGCTCCTCTTTCGTATAGGCAATTTCCTCCTTGCTAATCTCCGTATGCGCTTCCTCCTGAGATGAGCTTCCGTCCGGGATGAGTTTCTCTATGAAAGGGCGTGAAGCTTCATCCTCAGCATCCGTTATACTCACAGAGGTATTTTCTTCGGTAGCTGCCTCCGTTACAGGCTGCGTGGATAGAACAGACCGCGTTTCGGGCGTAAGAACAGAGCATCCCAAAAGAGATGCTCCAATCAAACAAGCTATAATAATCGTAAAACACTTATTATTATTCATATAGTAAATGCTCCGTCCTTTAATTCCGACCAAATTCCGTTAGTTTTAAATCCTTATTACGATCCAACGTCATACCAATACTCCAGCTGTTGATAAACAGAAGCAGTGGACGTCCTTTCAAGTCCTTTATCTTACGCATATCAGAGGTTCCCACAATCTTGTCCAGATCCACATCCGGATTCTCAATCCAGCGAATATGCTCGTAAGGAAGCTTCTCCAAATTAATCTCGACGTTATATTCATTCTCAAGACGATATTTCAATACTTCAAATTGAAGTACACCTACAACGCCTACGATAATCTCTTCCATTCCTGTATGATATTCCTGGAATATCTGAATCGCGCCCTCCTGTGCAATCTGATTGATACCCTTCACAAACTGCTTCCTCTTCATGGTATCCATTTGGCGAACTCTGGCAAAATGCTCCGGTGCAAAGGTAGGTATTCCCTCAAAACAAAACTTATCACCCGGCATCACAAGCGTATCACCAATGGAAAAGATACCCGGGTCAAACACACCGATAATATCCCCTGCATAAGCCTCCTCAACCATCTTGCGATCATCTGCCATCATTTGCTGTGGCTGAGACAGACGTAAGTTCTTCTCTCCCTGTACATGAAACACTTCCATTCCAGCCTTAAACTGTCCAGAACAGATTCGCATAAATGCGATACGATCCCTGTGGGCTTTGTTCATATTTGCCTGAATCTTGAATACAAAAGCAGAAAACTCTCTCTCCATCGGATTGATCAATCCCATATCTGACATTCTCGGTAGTGGAGAAGTCGTCATTTTAAGGAAATGTTGAAGGAAAATCTCTACGCCAAAGTTTGTCAGCGCCGAACCAAAGAAGACCGGTGATAATTTTCCCTGGTCAACCAGTTCCTGATCAAATTCTGCACTGGCACCATCCAACAGCTCAATCTCGTCATATAACTGCTGTTCCAAATCCTCTCCAATGTATCCCTTTAAGGTTTCTACATCAGATACCGGAATAATAGATGCTTTTCCTTCCCTTGTGCCTTTCTCCGTATCAGAATACGTAATCACACACTTTTCATTCCTGTCGTATACGCCCTTAAAATCCTTTCCGGATCCAATCGGCCAGTTAACCGGGCATGTAGCAATGCCAAGTTCCTTTTCAATCTGGTCAATTAATTCAAACATATCTCCAGCATCGCGGTCCATTTTATTAATAAAAGTAAAAATCGGAATCTGTCTCATTACGCAGACCTTAAACAGCTTTCTGGTCTGAGCCTCAACGCCCTTACTGGCATCAATTACCATAACCGCAGAATCTGCTGCCATTAAAGTACGATACGTATCCTCCGAAAAGTCCTGATGTCCTGGAGTATCCAAAATATTGATACAGCAATCATCGTATTCAAACTGCAAGACCGAGGACGTTACCGAAATACCTCTTTCTTTTTCTATCTCCATCCAGTCCGACACGGCATGTCTCGCTGTGGCTTTTCCTTTGACAGAACCTGCGAGATTAATCGCACCTCCGTATAATAAAAATTTCTCCGTCAATGTCGTCTTACCTGCATCCGGGTGAGAAATAATGGCGAAGGTTCTTCTTTTCTTAATTTCGTTTGAATAATCTGCTGGCACTGCTCTGTTCTCTCTTTCTGTTCCAATTCTAGCTACCTAATGCTAACGATAGGAATATGGTTCTTTCCCTGCTCGTACTCTGCGTTCGTTCATCTTGTCAATCATATCTGCAATCTGATCATGATCCAGATTCACCCGATCCTCAGCAATCATACGATCTATCGTATAGCCATTCTGTAACAAATGCTCAATTGCGCCACCATAGGAAAAATTACGTACAAAATCGCTCAAGGCTTCTCCAAAGTAATCAGACATTTACCGGCTCTCCTGTAATTCTCTGCGGCACATCAAAATATTTTACCACAGTTGCCCCTATATCTGCAAATGTATTTTTGGTGCCCAGATTTCTCGGAGTCACCTTCTTGCCATACATAAGGAATGGTGTATATTCTCTGGTATGATCGGTTGTCTTTAAGAATCCCGGATCACATCCATGATCCGCCGTCAGCATCAGGATATCATCTTCTCTTAATTTATCAATAATCCTCGGAAGTCTTCCATCGAAATAAGCAAGTGCCTTGGCATATCCGTCGATGTCTCTTCGATGTCCGTAGAGCATATCATAGTCGACAAGATTAATAAAACAAAGTCCCTCAAAGTCACGTTCCATCCATTCCAAGGTCTTCTCAATGCCCTCTTCATTACCTGATGTGTAAGTGAATTCCGAAATCCCTTTCCCTGCAAAGATGTCCTTAATCTTTCCAATTGCCAATGTATCATAACCTGCTGCCTGCAGCTGATCCATCATGGTAACAGCTGGCGGTTCCAAAGAAAAGTCATGTCGATGCGGCGTACGGGTATAATTTCCATTCGTTCCCACGAATGGTCTTGCAATAACTCTTCCAACGCCATGCTTGCCCTGCAACATTTTTCTTGCCATACGACAATACTCATACAAAGTTTCCAGCGGAACCACGTCCTCATGTGCTGCAATCTGAAATACGCTATCCGCCGATGTATAAACAATCAAATCTCCGTTCTTTACATGTTCATCTCCAAATTCGTTAATAACCACTGTTCCGGAATAGGGCTTGTTACAAAGAACACCTCTTCCTGTTAATCTGGAAAATTCATCAATAACCTCCTGTGGAAATCCATTCGGATACGTAGGTAACGGAGAATCCGAACGAATGCCGGCTATCTCCCAATGACCAATCGTAGTATCTTTTCCCTTGGAAATCTCAGTCATCCTGCCATAAATACCAATGGGATTCTCTGCCGCCGGTCCGCAATCCACACCGTCGATATTGAAAAGTCCAAGTCTGGCAAGGTTCGGCAACTGAAAATAAGGGCTTGTCGAACACGAACGAATGGTATTCGCTCCGGCATCACCAAAATCAGCAGCATCAGGAGCTTCTCCAATGCCAAAACTGTCTAAAACAATCAAAAAAACTCTTTTCTTCATTTTTTCACACTTTCCTATTCTTCCATCAAAGATTTACTGCATTTTTATGAATGTTACCATCACGTGAAAAGGACATCTTATAGATTATTAACATACCAGCCTATCGCTTCATTCAAGCCACTCGCAAAATTCCATTGTGGATCATATGACAAATGCTCCTTTGCTTTGCTTATGTCTGCGTTACTATCCCTGATATCACCCTTTCTTGATTCACCAAAAATCGGATCTACCTGTTTATTAAGCGCCTTACATATTTCAAAATAAACATCAATCAAGTATTCGCGTTCCCCTGATGCAATATTATAAACACTTCCAGCAGCGCTTGAGTCAGCCTTACATGCTTTTAAGTTTGCTTCAATAACATTTTCAACATAAGTAAAATCACGACTTTGTCTTCCATCACCATTAATGGTTGGTCTTTCTCCATCCAGTAGTAATTTTATGAACTTAGGTATTACAGCCGCATAAGCTCCCTGTGGATCCTGTCTTCTTCCAAAAACATTAAAATATCGTAAACCGTATGTATCAAGGCCATATAATGTATGGTACAAGCGAGCATACTCTTCACCTGTTTTCTTTGTCAATGCGTATGGTGCAAGTACCTTGCCTTCTTTTCCTTCTTTTTTCGGCAGTTCAATAGAATCACCGTAAACAGAAGAACTCGATGCATACACAAACTTCTTCACTCCACATTGTCTCGCAGCTTCCAACATATTAAGCGTGCCACCTATATTTACCTTCGCATAGAATAATGGCATTTCAATGCTCCTTGGAACGCTCCCCCATGCAGCCTGATGTAAAACATATGTTACATTTTTGCAGGCCTCCACACATGTATCCAAGTCTGTAATATCACCCCTGATAAATTCGTAATTAGGATACTCCAAAAAAAGGTCTACATTTTCTTGCTTTCCTGTGGATAAATCATCCAAACATTTTACTTTGCAATTTTTTTCCAGTAAAGCTTGGCAAAGATTCGATCCAATAAATCCCGCACCGCCCGTAACCAAGAATACATCTTCTTCTTTAAATTCTAATTCTTTATAACTCATTTTAATTTCTCCTCACATTTATGTAATTCATTATCAATCTCCTCAAGTAACTTTATTGGAGAATAATCGCCTTGGTAGTGATAATCCACATTTACTCTCTCTTTCACAAATTCCCAATCTATTGAATCAACATCATGAAAGACTTGAATATACTGTTCATTATAATACTTCTGCTTACTGACTGAATCATTATTTGTCAAAAGCTTCTTCTTTAAACATACCGCTTCCTGATACCGCAGAGTACTACTCTCCTGGCCTTCTTGAAGTACCTCCAATATACAGTTGGACTCTATATTCTGCTTGATCATACTTTCATACGAACTCCATTCTGCATAACGGAGTTCCTCATTCTTCCGAGTCCCATTTACTATACAAAAATCAAACTTTACATTATGCTCCTTTGACTCTATAGCCAGTTTATGAATCAGATTTTCTCTTCCTTTATCCGCACCTGTAAAACATATATCCGAGGAAATAGCACTTTTCTCAGCTTGTTGTATCACGGAGAAAGGATTCGGTTGATACATGAGATCATACAAACCAGCATCTCCGTATTCCGTTGTTGTGATCAAATCAAAACACTGTTTCAAATTGTTAAGACTAATACCAGCCACTTCAGGATTTTCTTTATTCACAATTCTATTTCGCAAAATCAATACCAGCTTGATTTTTTTACCCCTAAGCCACTTAAGGTATTTTCTATCCTTAACAGCCGGATGCCACTCATTAAACAAAAATGTTAAATCCGTTTTATTCTTTATCTTTACATCACCTAGATAAATTGGATACCAGATAAAACCCAATGGCGTGTTTACGGTTTTGAAATAAAACCTTCGAATCAGATTCTTTTCAAAAAGCTTTGAACTTTCTCTAATTGTTAGCACTCCCGTTTTCATCGCATCTAGATTAATCAGATATGAATAGTCATCTTTATATCTCTGTTGTGTATATTGAAACAAATAATTATTGTTCATGCCGTATCCTTTTGTTACTTATTATTTGCAATTGTATCGTACATACTTAGTATATCTTTAATATTTATCTCCCGGTCATAGACTTTTGCAGCTTTTTGCCTTGCATTTATCGAAAGGGAATTCGCAAGATTATCATCTAACATAATACTGTACATATAATATGCAAGTATTTCCGGAGCATCTGTTCGATAGATTAATCCGTCCACCCTATGATCAACAAGATTACTTACTCCACCAACATCCGATGCAATTGATGGAACTCCTAATATCATTGCTTCTCCGAGAGAATTTGGTAGATTTTCCAGAACGGATGGAGAAACAAATACATGTGTTTTCAAGTACTGTCTGCACATGGTTTTCTCATCCATATTGCCCAAAAAGAATATGTGATCATGTAGTGAATACTGTTTAATCAGTTTCCTTATATAGGAAGAATATGCGCTCGAAATATATTTCTCATGGATAATATCATTACCACCAACATATACTTTTGCATTCACTCCCATTTTAATCAGCATATAAAGTGCTTCTAAGAAAATATGCAATCCTTTAATAGGATAGGAGCCCTGACTTAGGAATATAGAATTCCTTTCGCAAGACTCAAGACTCCATTCATGAAGATAAAACTCCTTTCTTAAAATCCGATTACACTTAAAATATCTTGCCTTTGGATTTCTTACCATGATGTTTGCCCGGTCAAAGTCTGTTCTACCTTCGAAGTTATAACCTTCACTGAGTATCTCGTTTTCCCACTTTCCAGCCTTCCTATATCGTTTTCTATCTGCATAAATCTGGAATACTCTTTTTCTTCCGTTATAGCATGGCATAATCTGTTCCAAATACGGAATACCGACACAATAGTATTTCGCAACAGAAGATATCAAACCTTGGATAGAAAATACAATTTTATTCAAATCACCAGCTCTCGCTGCTTCGAGCGAATGAACATATTCTGTTCCAAATATATGAATCACATCAGGATTCTCTTTGCGAAACAGTTCTCTGAAAAGTTCCTCAACCTTTGTTTTATAATTATTTTTTCCCATATCAGAGGGAAATCCATAGTATTTTGTCCCATTTATACTGTCCGTAATGAAACCTTGAGAATCCCCTTGTGGATAACAATAAACAAAATCAATTTCCGGACTCGCAATCAGGATTTCCGATATTGCTCCGATCCAACCTCCAAACACATTTTTCTTTCCATTTTCACCTATCAATGGGATATTAGCTATCCATAATATCTTCAAAATAGTATTTCCTCTTTTCTCTTCTTAGTAATGCACCCATCCTCAACTTCATATATGTAATCAACATTTTTTATTGTCGTTAATCTATGAGCTATAATAATTAAAGTCTTTTCCCCTTGAAGAGAATCAATTGCATTCATAACTGCGTTCTCTGTTGAATTATCCAATGCAGATGTGGCCTCATCCAATACTAATATTTGTGGATTATGATAAAGAGCTCTTGCAATACCAATTCTTTGTCGTTGTCCGCCTGAAAGACGCAGTCCCCGATCTCCAATATTTGTATCAATTCCGTTCTCTAATTCTTTAACAAATTCATCTAGTTGCGCCTGTTTTAATGCCTTCCAAACCTTCTCCTCAGAAACATCTTTTGAGGGAATTCCAAATGCAACATTTTCCCTGATTGTTCCTTCCATAAGATAAATCACCTGTGGTATGTATCCCACTAATCTGTGATAGCCACTAATATTTTGATAGATATCGTGTCCATCTATTGTAACCATTCCTGTTTGTGGAAGCAGTATACCTAGAATAACATCTGCCAACGTAGATTTTCCAGATCCTGATGTACCAATAAAAGCTACAGAAGTGTTTTTTTGAATATCCAAACTAACATCATTTAATATGACCTTACTAGTATTTGGATATTGAAATGTTATATGATTCAATAAAAGACTCTTATCAAATGTAATACTTTCTACTCTATCCTTTCCTTTTTTTACTTCCGGTAAGGTATCAATATACTGTAAATCGTTATAAACTGCATCTACCGATGGTTTATTAAAGGAGATACTACTCATACTGTTAGTAATACGATTAAATGATGGTAGCATACGAAAAGCAGCTACTGCAAAGACAGACAAAATCGGTATAAATGAATGTAAGTCCACTCCATTATAAATCCGTATTGCCATGGTAAGAAGAAGACCACATACACATACTGTTTCCATAATTGGACGAGGTAAAACCCCCATTAACATCTGTTTCCTTTGTTCTGTCGCATAGCTACAATAAGCACTGTCAAACTCATTCAAGAAAAATCTCTCTCTACTAAGCACCTTAATATCCTTTATCCCAGTAAATGCTGTTAATATCCAGCGATTCATTTTAATACTTGCATTTCTTGACGCTATACCCTTTTTGACAAGTATCTTCCTGTAAAACAAAGCAAAAAAGACTGCAAACAATAGCACAATAAATGCTACACATAAAGTAGTAAACACATCTGTAAACAGTAAAAAGATTACAATAACCAAACAAACGCTTACTTCCGTAATTAAATTCAGCATAGCCAAAACTGCACAAAAGAATTGAGTCACATCTGATGTTACATTTCTTTGCAGCTCTGCCACATTATTCTCTACGTGAAACAAATAATTCTGATTCATGTAGCAATCCAACATTTTACTTGCCAGCCTTCTTTGATTGTTATATGTAAATCTGTATTGCAAGTCATACATAACAGCAACGTATATATTTTTAATAAAGTAGACAAACACAAGAACCATAGACAAGAAGACAATGAATCCCTTGACATCACTTATACCAACTAAATTCTTTATCATCAGAAAGTACTTATTATTATCGATCACAGTCGGATCCATAACAACATTTACCAAAGGTAAAATAGCGGATACACCCAGCATCTCCACAAAGGATCCAATAAAGATAATAATTGTCAAAATAAGCAATCTCACCTTTTGATGACAATCAAAAATATAGTTCATTTTTCTAATCATAATTTCTCAATCTCCTCAAAAAGCGTATCTGCGAAATATTCCGGCATAAATTCTTTATAATCACGTCGTATTATCTCTTCATCACATCTCGAATCTTTATTACTAACAATAAAATCTGTTAATAATTTGCTCGCATCTTCAATATTGTCGTAATTCTCCATCAAACAAATCTTTATTGGATATTTCTCAAGACAAAGATTACTCGTATCATCTTCAATAGAAAAGACATTAATGATAGGCTTGCCAAAACCAATATACTCCAAAATCTTGCTTGGAAGCTGCATAGAGGTGGAATTTCCTATATTCAAAAGAATATTTGCATTTTCAGTAATTTGGATTACCTCTTCTTTCTTCACAGAACCATGTATAACAAAATGTTCTCCAATTTTTCTCTGATACTCACATAGAATAGACTCACATCCCGATCCATAAAAATCTAAATAGATGTTTGGATTTTGTAACAGGATATCAGAGAAAATTTCCAATGTAAATTTCGGATTACGAATGTCCTCATATAAACTACCGATGTATACAATATGAATCCCATCCTTATTATCCTCTGACGTATCTTTCACGTTCTTAATCCGAAGAGAGGGAATCGTAAAAGGTATAATTCTGTCTGAGAAATCCTTTAATCTACTGCATAACAGTTTGTCATACATCTCCCTTGCCACAAAAATTCTATCTGCATTGTGATACCATTGATACTCTCTTTGTATCCTATCCTCTCTTTGTGCCGATGATAAATCTGTCATCATTGTAACAGGATTCATGGAAAAGGGATCAAACATAATAAGAATCAGCTGTTTATCCGGATATTTTACTTTTAATGATACAGCTGCTTCCACATTCTCATAAGGTTCTGAAACTGCAACCAAAACATCCGATTGTTGAAAGAATTCTTCTTTGTCTATTGCGCGAGTCAAGTTTCCTGCCCAACTCTTGTGTTCAATAAATCCGTTCCTGTTGGAGCATAATTGAAAAGGACGAAATAATATCTTTATCAGGCTAGTACCTATTCTTCCTTGAAATCTCTGAAGAAGCTTTCTCTTCCATATGATAGCATAATCCGTAGGATGAGAAAATCTCTTTATATGTACATGAAATCGATTCTCTTCCTGTAAAGTCCCCATTTCCTGCATACAAGTAACCACTGTAATATCTAGTCTATCTTTTAAGTACTCCAAAATGTTTTGTAAACAATTGACCGTACCATTACTTACCGGATAGAATTCCTTTGATATAATTGTTATTTTTTTCATAGTACTCCATTATTCCCATATATACTTATTTTGCGTTATCATTCGAAGTATCTTATTCATCACTCGATATAAAAAAGGACTCGTTTCAAATAACTTGGCCGGAAAAAATGATATTTTAAATCCTATTCTTGTAGTCTTATGTTCATCCATTAGTTTATGAAGTAAATCTTGTCTGTCAGGAAAATGAGTCTTTACCGCAAAATAATTTAAACGAATAACATATAGATATCGTTGAATCGATTTTTCGTATAATTCCTTGTAGCCTCGATTTTTAAAATACTCAATACGTTCTTTATATGCAGCCAACGCGTCCAAACGCTGTAAAGTATATCTCTGCATAATGCTTCCCTCACGTTTATAGTAGTAATACATCACATATTCTGAGTATACAATTGATTTTGCTTGATCAAAAACGCGATAAATAATCATCTCATCTTCATGTATTTTCCCATCATTAAAAGAGAGCCCATGAAATAATTCTCTTTTAAACAATTTATCACATAAAATTCCACTGTTATATGGAGGAGTACTGCCATATAAAGCAAGTAAAGATTCTCTGGAAGTAAGTACTCGAGTCTTATTCGTCTGATGAAGATCAATATCAGAATCGAATTCGAAATCCGTATATGTACAGTACATTCCGACTGAGATATCACTTTTTGCAGCCATAAGATTATTATACAATATCTCATACATTTGAGGATGAATTGCATCATCCGGGTCAACAAATCCGATATAAGCTCCGTGTGCATTCTTCAATCCTGTGTTTCTAGCTCCTGCAACACCTTGATTTTCCTGACAAATCAATTGAATGCGTTGATCTCTCTCGCAAAACCTTTTACAAATCTCACATGATTGATCCGTCGACCCATCATCTACCAAGATAACCTCAAGATTCTGATATGTCTGATTAAGAATCGATTTAATTGCTTTTCTTAAGTAAGCATCAACGTTATAAATTGGAACAATAACTGATATTAATTCCTCCATAGAATTCCTATACCTTTTTCCATGATTTTCTGCCAGTAATACATCCCAAGCAGTATACTATATCTCTTCTAATTTTGCTTATAGCCGGGAGTACGGGAATCACTCTCCGAACAGTACGATTCCAATACTTCAACCATTTTAAATCATTCATTTGGTTCTCACTTGACGGTATCCATTGAATAGGTGTCTCATTTAAAATGTCGAGGATCAATCTATCCCACCGTTCGGTTAACTCAACAGGGTTAAATTTCTCACACACAAATTCTCTCGCCTGCATTCCCATATTGTGATTCAATTCTTTATTTTTTAACATCAAAATCAAATACTTTCGCATTTGTCGATTAAAATGAAACAATAGCCCCGTCCCCTTATGTTGCACTGTATCCAGGAGCCCGTGTTTTCCTTTGGTTACGACCGGAATCCCAGCCATTTCCATCTCAACGGCGCTCAAGCAGAAGGTTTCTGATTTTGCACTGGGGTTAACGACCCCCACTGTGGTTCGTGAGAAGATCTCGTCTTTTCTATCTCCCACGATTCCCTCGAAATGAACAGATTCTAACACATTGCCATTTGAATCTGTGAGGTATTTCATGAATTGTGACTCATAGGACTCCTCTGCAATACCGTACTTGCCAAGTCTGCAGGTTCTATCGTAAAGCTTTCCTGTCCCAAGCACTTCAAGCTGTGCGTCTGGTACTTGTCTCAAAATATGCTTCCATTCTTTTGCCAGTAAGTGAAATCCTTTTACCTTTACTAGGCTTCCAACGTAGGTGACGGTAGGTTTTCCGTCCCATTTTCGTTCCAGATTACGTAGTTTTTTATCTTCACAAATATTGTAGATAAATACGCTTTTCTTGATTACATCGTGATCCATGTAGTAATCATACTCTTCACGCCCTACAAACACAACCCGTCTCACATTCCTGCAGGATGGTACCTGTATCAATTCATCACGATAGAGATAATTATGTGCCCATAAAATAGTATCGACATTCTGCCTCTCGATCTCTTGATACCAGTCAGAATATCCATACATCTGTTCATGAAGCAGTAACATAAGATTTCGCTTTTTTACTTCCTTCAAACTGTCATATGGGGATGTTATCAGAACGGCGTCAGACCCTTCCGGCAACAGATTACTCTCTTCATAATGAAAGACTGTCAGCTCTTGATTTCCATACATAGTAAGGAAATAAAGCAAGCTGATAAAGCAGTACAGAGTACCGCCAATCCCGGGGTTTCCATTCTCCGGATGTCTCATATCAATATTGGAGATTCCTTTATCGTTTACAAGAACGCCAATCTTCATCATCCATTACCTTCAACTTCTCTTTTATACGAGTCTTTTGATATACATCTTTTAATAACTCATGATATTTATTAAGCAACAACTCTGTCCGTTGCTTATCATCTTGGAAAGCTACCAGCTCATCCAGAGATTGATATCCTATTCCCGGAACATTCATCTGGTGCAATAGACTCTCTGGTGCTATCGGAATCGTATTTACAAAAATGCTTTCCAATACCACTCCAGAGGAACTTCCCTTATACAAATCCATATTATATGGCAATATAGAATATTTCGCAGAGGCAAGCTGTCGAAGATAATCGCCCTCCTCCATATAACAATTTCGGATTAAGATATTCTTCCCTGCAATTCTCTTCAATTCTTCATACTCGGATTCATCTTGAAAAAAGCCGATCATTTCAAGAGGATAATCTATCCTGTTAAAGACCTCTACCAGCTCTCGCAACTTTCTTCGTTTATTCATAGTTCCAAGACATACAACCTTTTCTTCCTTGTGAATTTGCCGTAGTTCATGGTATTTCTCCGGCAAATAAGTATAATCAGGAAGATAAACACGACGAACATCCTCAGTCGGGTATGTAACAAATTCTCTTTGGATATGCTTTCTTCCATGTTGATAAAAGAACTCCTTAATTCTTCCGCTTGGTTCATTTTCGAAGCTGCTCTGATATACAGTTGCATAACATTTGTTTTTTATTCTTCCATGAAGGGTTAAAAACAGGAAAAGGAAAAAATCCACATTGCAAAACCAAATACTTTTTCTACCGGCCATACGCAGAATTCTCTTGATATTATGATATCTGCCTGTCAGTTTTTTCAGCTTAGCCAATCCCCCTTGAAACGGAGATACCGCATATTTTAGTATCACTGCATGCTCAGCCGGAACCTCATCTAAGGTTTTGGCGGCGGTCATAATCAGTGTTTGCCTGTCATCCAACGTCTGTCCCAATTCTTTTAATACTTTCACAGGATGACCAACCGGGTTACCCTCCTTGTCACAATTACAGATATAGTCAGCCAATACGATTGGTGGCATCTCAAGAAGACGACTTAGCTTTCCTGCAATACCACTCCATGCAAATGTTTTCCGCGCATAATCCGCACGCTCCTGTCCCTTTTCACGTATCTCATCTATTCTGGATATCCCATTACGAATAGCGTGTACCAGTTCCTCGACATCTCCCTTTTTCACAACTTCTCCAAAGAAATCGTTGGGAATCATTTCATGCACAGAAGGAACACCATCTGTGGTAATTAGATAATTACCTCTGCTGAGTGCTTCTGCTAATACAATTCCAAAGCTTTCAAAACGGGAAGGTAAAAGAAACAGGTCAGCCTTTTCATATTCCTGAAACAACTGCTTACGATTCGGTATTTCACCTATATACTCCAAATTCTTGCCGACTTTCCTGCATTTCTCCTGATAATCACGAAACTTCTCGTCAAAACCAGGCTCCATGGTTCCAACTAATCTAAGCTTCCAATCCTTTGGTATACTTGCGTCCAGATAAGCCTCAATTAAAATATCCGTTGCTTTTTGATATGTACCATTTCTTGCTACCGTTAGAAGGATTTTTTCTTTTTCTTCCGGCCGATAGCTATATTCCCCATCCGGATCCTGATATCCATTCACCATAACCGGAATCCGAATCCCATAATAATCCTCAATGATTTGACTCATCACAGTTGATTCCACAGTGACATAGTCAGGATAAGTCAAAAGCCACTCAATCATCCTCTTTTTGAGTCGATGAAAGGGATCTTTCTTACCTCTTACCGAAGTAACAATCCGGTCGTCCACATCCAGTTTCAAGTATACTTTTCCCTTTGGATTATGTTTCAAGTAACACATGATCCACAATACATTTCGCTTAATGGGATGAAACAATTGCAGAATGTCAATCTCTTTTGCATTATTTCTAAGGAAATACAATCCATCCAGAACGCAATTACAATATTTGTCTGCCATTTTCCAGATTTGCAGCCCCTTCAGCTCTTGATCCGTATACGCAAAGTGTTCCTTTTCATAGCAGGCAATGGACGCTTCATATCCATTCTCTTTCTGTAATGTATACGGAATCAAACCTACATCTTTAATTAAAAATGAATTCTCTACTTCAGGATAAAGTAATACATATCGTTTCTTTTTCACCTTATTTACCACATTTCTGATAGATTTTCACTAGTAGGTCATAATTCGTATCCGGAAAGAACCCTGCTTCTGACAAAGAGCTCTTTTCGCATTCACGTATCAGTTCTCCGGCATTTCCAATCATAGTTCCAAGAACCGGAGTTCCACAAGCATAGCTCTCCAAAATACTCATACCAAACGTCTCATACAAAAGAGAAGGAAATACCACTGCCTTGGACTCTCTCATAAGTTCCATCAATCGATCATGAGATACCTGTCCCATCATTTTGACATTATGCATCCCATGATTACTAATATAGTGTTTACACCATTCTTCTTCTTCGCCTCTACCGCAAATCAAGAGTTGTGCCTGGTATTCAGCGTCCCAATTCTCGAGCAGCAGATGGATACCTTTTGCCTTATCCAATCGTCCTGCGAACAGGTACTGTTCTTTTTTTTGTACGAAACTTGTTTCAGACGATACCGGTACCTGAACGAAATTCTGCTTAATAAATACCTTATTCTCATCAATGATTTGTTTCTTTCCATTAAGAAGTAACAGCTTATCCTTGTTAAATTGTGTAAGACATATGAAATTCACCCTATGATAGGTCCCAAGTATCCTATGTATCTTTATTATAGCTGCTCCTATCATACTCTGAACGATGCTTTTTCTATAACACCTGTGCTTTATTGAACAGATGAGACCCTTTTTTACACAGTCCTCACATATATGATCATCTCTGTAAAACAGGCCATTTGGACACTGCATGCGAAAATTGTGGAGAGTCTGAACTACGGGAATTCCGCAATGAAAGGCTGCATAAAAAACCGATGGACTCACCATCGTTAATGTATTATGCACATGTACGAGATCGATTTTCTCCTCGCGAATGATTTTCTTCACTTCACAATAGGTTTTGATGGAAAACACAGCGGAAAATGGTAGCAGCATTTTCTGTAATACATTCAGCCTACCTATCTCACTGTTGTTTCGGGTATACAACACTACCTCATGACCATGACTTTTTAAAAGCTCTGCTTCATTTTGAAAGACAGTATCTTCTCCCCCTGCCTGTTTGTAGTAATTGTGTACTAACAAAATCTTCTGTTTCATGCATAACCCCTTACGAAAATCCTATATTTTCACTCATCCATTGTACATGATATTACCTATAAAAACAAGTCACGAAAAGGGGCTGATACGCTTCCGATTTTCACCTTAAAACGTATCAGCCCATAACTATTCACTCAATGGTGTAATCACCAGATTTTCTGCATTAACTCCTGTCTTTCGCTTCACGATATCTTCTATCTGCGCTCTTTCCGAATCAGACAGCTCCGGTGAGTTGATTACTACATCAGCAGAATTGCCGGTAATACTTACAATCGCATCATGAAATCCCTTTGCTGCAAGTAGAATCTCTGCTGCTGTCTCACGCTCTGTAATATCTGTCATTGCTATCATTTCATTAATCGCCGTCTGCTTCGCGTCATCGGTAATCGTTTCATTATTAATTACGTCAAGAAGCGTCTCTTTGTTCTTAGCCCTTGATTGTTCTTTTAAGAGCTTAGCATTTGCTACCACTCCAACTCCCACTGTTGAACTACCTGTCAGAACCGCTTCTCCTGGTATGGATTCATCCTTATTTTCTGCCGTTAGGACATCCGAATCCGAATCCAGACTCTGTATTTCCGTGTAATCCTTATATGTACCCTCTGCGCCCGATGTCATATCTGCCATGTCTCCGTCGGCAACCTGCTCTGCAGCATAAATATCTTCATCGGAAATATCTGAAACATCAATATTCGCATCCTCCTGATTACCAGCCTCAGCTACTTCTGTCGATGTCTTTCCTTCTGTTTTCTTTACCATATCTTCTTTGTTGACCTTAGTACCGGCAAAGTTAAGATATCCCGCTACTGCTATCATAATTGCTAATGCTGTAATGATCATCTGATTCTTTTTACCCATGTTGTCCTCCATTTCGTAATTAATTCTTATTTTTCATCTTCATTACTTTTATCTTATGCGGTTCTATCTGAAATAATGCCTGTGTTGCCTCTGTTATAGCCGATACCACCATAGGATCATTGCCACCTGCAGCAACAATAACCACGCCCTTAATCATTGGCTCGATTTCTTTAACAACATACGGTGTCTGTCTGCCTGTCTCATCGGTCATATATACCGTAGCTTCCGAGCTTGTAATATCCATACTGGTTCTGGTTCCACCCGTGCTGTCTGCTTCTGAGGATGTATTTCTTGTGTTGGGAACATCCTTTTCCACAACAGTCTCAACCGAGGACTCGAGTGTAAGCATAACCTTGGCATCCCCAACACCAGCTACCTGTATTAATGTTTTTCTAAGCTTTTCCTCCAGTTCTGCCGCATAATCCATTTGAGCAGCGAGCCGATTCTGTGATTCCGTATCCGTTCCAGCACTCGATTCTTGAACCGATTGTTTTGAAGTTGTCTTTTTCGTTGGATTAACCGGAAGCGAAATAACAAATAGAAGAATACCAGCCAGTAATAATATTAGAAGCTGGTCCTTTTTCATTTTCTTCCCATACCCTATGATCTTCTCCCACTGCTCTCTCATGTTTTACTCCTCACACTCGATATGAACGACTCCATCCGGAAGATTTAGTCTTTCTAAAATGATATTTTTAACTTCATTTTTGATTTCTACACCTTTTTTTCTGACAATTATAGTATTAACAGAGATATTCGCAGTCTTATCCACAATTCCACAAACAATGACATTAACGTCAGAAATTATCCCATAATCCACAGAATTCACATCGTCACAAATCCTTATTTTTAGGCTCTTAACAGTATAATTATGCTTACAAATCTCTTTGTTAAGTTCTGTTTTAACTTTATCTTCATATGTGGATAGTAATCCATTATCTGCACTTTTTGACGTCAGCATTACAAACTCATTTCCTTCATTGAACTTTTTTGCATCACTTTCAATTAATTCTGTTGTCAGAAAACTTTTCCCATCCTGTAAAAGGACAGAACCTTCTCTTAATAAAGTAGCTAAAATAAGTAACCCGCCAAACAGCTTAACATATTTCCTATATTCTGCATTAGGAACCATTTCTAAAAGCGAGCGCAGGATAAGGTAGCAGGCCGCCAGGCGTTCGATTAATTGAAAAATAACTGACATACTCCGACTTCTCCATATTTCCCGAAAACTACCATATTGTTATGTCTTTCACATAATTCTGCTTGTCGACATAATTGCAATAGCAATTGTAATCTCAAACAGCATTAAGGATGCGAACACAGCCCTTATCAATAATTTAATAGATTCTGATATTGCAACAAGGCTTTCTGTCATATTCTTATGAGCAACCGGCGATAAAATAACCGTTACCATCTGATACATAATATAAACAGCACTCAGCTGTAAAAGAGGTCTCAGACACAGGAGCAGCATCACCAGCAGGCCAGCTATTCCTACTCCATTCTTTATCAGTATGGCAGAACCTACCACCGTCTCCATAATAGAATTCGTCACGCCACCCACTCCCGGAATCATGGATACCGCCTTTGAAACCGCTCCTCTTTTCACGGTATCGATCACAGGGCTAATCATTCCCTGAATCATATTCATGCCAATCGCCAATCCGATCAAAGTCTTGAGCGTAAATCCAATCATATCCTTTATCAGTGTTGTAAGCTGTTTTAGATAATTACCTCCCGAAATATGGTTCACGAGTCCTAAGACAACATAAATCTTAATCATAGGTAATACGATTCGCAAAATGACATTCATGATAATGGAAATAAACAGCATAGCTACTCCATAAAATCCAGTCGCCCCGGTTTCTCCAGATGCCATACCAACACTAAGGGCAAATGCGGGTATCATGACCTTCATAAAATCGTTCAGGTTTGTGATCGTAGCATCTGCGATTGCTCCTGCTATGGAAAAGCTCTTGATCATAAGTGCGGAAAGAATCAGAAACATACTGTAGTAACCGGTATCTGCAATCTGGTGATTCTCAAATGAATCGCAAATAACACGTAACACAGCCGATATGATTCCCACTATGCATATTGCAATCCATACCGAGCGTTGCTCATAAATATCTCCCATTATGATTTTCATTACAGTTTGTGTTACTTCTGATAAATTAAAAGACAAATCTCCCTGTATCAGCCTACGTACCAGGTTTTCAAAAGAAATGGTTCCTGAACTCTGCGTCTGATCAATAGCATTCTGTATGGGCGTCAAATCCATTATTTGTCCGATCCCATTTTCCGATAGCATACTCATGCAAAAAAGGATCGTATTGTCTCAAGTATGGACAACACAATAGGCATGCTTAACAGTAGTACCGACAGCTTACCAAACAGTTCAATCTGAGAAGATAAAGACGTGGAGCCGGCATCTTTGCATATATTTGACGAGAATTCCGATAGGTATGTTATTCCAATCATTTTCATTAATGTCTCCATATAATTTTCAGAAAAGGCAAGATATCCCTTCATCTCTTCTATTAATTGCTTGATTTCCTGAACCTTTGAGATTACTCCGCAAAATATTATAACGCCCGTTACCAATACAATATAGGTTCCAAATTGATGTTTCTCTCCTTGTAAAAACATAGATAAGCATACAACGACAATCCCCAGTATACTGACCTTAATCATATCCATGATTACCTCTTTTCTGCGCATCTATCTACGCATATTAAGTTTGCACGAAGGAAACGTAAGCAAGATCCCGAATCCAATCTGTTATAAAGAGAATAATCGCTTAATCGTTTCAAAAAGCTCGTATATATATGGAAGTATCCAGGAAAGTACCAGAATCAGACCCGCCAGACTGGTTAGGAAAGCCTGCTCCTCTCTTCCACTATGTTTCAAAACTTGGCTAAGAATTGAAACCAATATCCCTACTGCGGCAATTTTAAAAATTAAATTTACGCTCAACTTATGCTCCCCTCAACCTAAAGTAATAGAATAATCAAAAACAATCCTCCCATCAGCCCAAGACTGTTATATAACTTGATTTTCCCATCGAGTGACTTCCTTTTCTTTCGAATGCGTTCCTCCAGTTCTGTTCGATACTGGTCAATCATGGAAATCTGCATTGTTTGGTTTAAATATCCAAGATGCTCTCCAAGCTTACGAAAAGACTCCCACTCTTCCTTCTTCCATATACAGGTAAGAAAAGACTCGTCCGTCATTCGTGACCAGATATCAGAAAAGCATTCACCGCTCTTCCGATTGATTTCATCGCTTACTTTTCGTAGGAAATCGCTATAGGGTGATTGTAGATGATGTGATGCATTTTCAGCCCCATCGCATAAAAGGGCATTATAACAGGATATCTCGCCACTTAGGAATCCTGTCATTTGCAGTATCTCTTCCAAATGTCTGATTTCCTCACGCGCCTCATTTGCCATCGACCACCCAATACCTACAGAACCTGTAAGAATGGCGATTGCTCCCACGAGTCTTACCACGGCTGTTTTCCTCCAATGGCCTGCATCTTTTGATTGTAAAGCATGTAGTAGTGCTTCCCTTCCATTGACTTCTTCAGCAGTAAAAATCGCTCAAAGACCCCATCAGAAAGAAGTTCCCTCAAATCATCACGAAGTGAGATTTCCTCCAGATTTGAACCATGAACTGTAGCAATCATCTTACATCCGCATCGAATGCAGGTTTTCACTGCTAAAGCATCCACTTGTCCACCCAACTCATCAACAGCAATGATTTGCGGTGACATGGAACGTATTAACAGCATCATCCCCTCTGACTTCGGACAGGCATCCAATAAATCCGTACGCATCCCAAGATCATTTTGCGGGATTCCAAGATAGCTTCCGCCAAGCTCACTTCGTTCGTCCACGACACCGATAGTCATACCTGGCTGCTCACTACTTCCATCAGAAAGAACTCGAATCATATCTCTGAGCATTGTCGTTTTTCCATATCCGGGAGGAGAGATAATCAATGTGTTTCGAATTCCGCCTCCTCCAAACAGATGTGGAACCATCTTTTCTGCCGCGCCAATCATCTCATGTGCAATTCGAAAGTTAAATCCCGTAACATGCTGAAATGAAATAATTTTCCCATCCTTAATCACCGGCTTTCCACTGATTCCTACTCGATGTCCACCACGTAAGGTTAGAAATCCCTGACGAATTTCCTCTTCAAAAGCATAGATAGAGAATTCACTAATATACTCCATGATATTCTTCATGGTTTTCCTATTTGGAATATAAACCATTTCTTTGTCTCTAATTATGTACTCCTTCTCGCCACAGTAGATCAGAATCGGCTTGTCTGTGCGTATCCGAATCTCTGTAATTTTGTCAAAAGTAATATCCTGTTCCTCCAGGATGTCTCGAATTTCCAACGGAAAAAGCTTCAGTAATTCTGTCTTGTCCATGGTTTTCCTCCCTTATTGTCCTATGTAAATATATGAGACAAGCTAAGAAATATTCCCGATTGTTTCAAATAAAATACATCTCATCTATAGACATCCCCATCTATATATGATATCTTTATATCAGAAGTTATCAGTAATGATTACTATTATTATAAAAGGAGGAATTCATATGAGTACAAATTCAGCACAGGTTGATAATTTGGTAGCATTGTTAGACGGATATTCTGATAAAGGTGGACATCACCTGAATGTAAATGTTTTGAATCGCGATACACTTTTGGATGCACAGGCACATCCGGAAAACTATCCACAGCTTACTATCCGTGTGTCCGGTTATGCTGTAAACTTTGTAAAGCTTACACCAGAACAACAAAATGATGTTATTAGTCGTACTTTCCACGAATCCATCTAGTAAAAGAGAATTGAATCATCCAATAGCAAGAAAAAGAGGCTGTCACACTGCTGTTGAACTACTCCTCCCAGAAGATAGTTCAAATTGCAAGTGTGATAGCCTTATATTTTCATTCGTTCTTATATGTTCATGTGCTTTGAAATCAGCCTAAAGTGACATCCAATGTCATCATGATGAGAAATCCTACTGCAAACCCGATTGTTCCTAAATCTGAGTGTTCTCCCTCTGAAGTCTCGGGGATTAGCTCTTCTACAACAACATACAACATCGCCCCCGCAGCAAATGCAAGTAGATACGGCAATATCGGAAGCATTATTTTCGTTAAAAATACCGTAATCAATGCTCCAATTGGCTCCACCATACCCGACAAAGTACCATAGAGAAAAGCTTTCTTTCTGCTAAAGCCTTCACTCCTTAATGGCATGGAAATAATTGCACCCTCAGGGAAGTTTTGTATCGCAATACCAATTGCCAAAGCAAAGGCTCCTGCCATTGTTACGCTGCCATCTCCAGATAAAACTCCAGCAAATACCACACCGACTGCCATTCCCTCCGGAATATTGTGAAGCGTCACCGCCAGTACCAGCATTGTATTCTTCTTCAGTTTACTATGTGGACCTTCTGGTTCTGTGCTATTCAGATGAAGATGAGGAATAATCTTATCCATCAACAACAGAAATGCGACTCCTACAGCAAATCCAATAACAGCAGGCAGGAATGCCAATTTATCCAAATGCTCCGACATATCAATGGCCGGAATCAACAATGACCACACCGACGCGGCTACCATAACTCCGGATGCAAATCCCAACAATGTCTTCTGTAATAATGAGTTGATCTCATCCTTGAGTAAAAAAACCATCGCGGCTCCCAGCGCAGTTCCAGCAAATGGAATCAATAGACCTAATGCTATATTCATATCTATTCACCCTTTCTTGGTTGTGATAATAGCTCGACATATAGTAATCTATAGTAAGTATACCATAAAGTTCGCTTTTCTATTGAGAGTTTTACCACTTTCCATTCAAATAAGAGCTTCCTGGTTGTATAATATGAGAACATGATGTGTCATGTATAAATTTAATAGATTTGTTTGAATCAAACGGATATTATACGTAAACCGTATAATAATGATAAACAGAATTATAGATTTGTTTCTTCGATATGATACTTATCAAGCATTTCTTGTAGAAAATCAGAATCTTTTCCTAAGCGCGCAATATCTTCCACACAACCATCAGCAATCATGGCATTTACAAGCGATAACATTCTATTTTGAGCTGCAGATGTAGCTTCCTCTGCCATCTGTTTTCCCCATTCACCAATCGTCATATACCTATTCTCCCATCTGCGGCTCGCTTTCAACCGCTGAATCTTCTCATGCAGCTTCTCAACCTGACAATCTTGCTCCTGCTCGACGCACTCCTGTGTGCTGTCAACTACATAATGTAAGAAATGAACCAGACTCTCCGGTACGTCCTCCTGATGGATTCCCTTGGTATTAAGAAAAATCTTCACCGTCTCGTCACCGAGTACTTCCTTCGTCTCATCGCAGATATTCCGATACGTATAGCGATATAATCCCTGGCCAAAAGGATCAAATGTACAAATAAATATCACATAGCTTGGCTTGAGATCACGAAAATCCTGTCCCGGTTTTAAAGAAGAAACATCCATCTCTGCCTGATGATAGCGGCTTCTCTTGGGTAAATTGCTTTTATCCTTATCGTTATTCTCATTCTGCATTTCTACATTGTAATCGACATAAGTTTCATCTGATGCATAAATATCGAGACGAACGGAACGAAAATCACTGCTGTACAAAATCGTATGCTCTGCATGTACCTGCACCGGAGGAATTGAAAATCCCAGAATCATTTCCAGCACCAACCGACATGTCTCAGGATCCTCCATCGCTGCTGCAAAAAGGAATGCGTTGCTTAAATCTAACTGTTGAAACTCTTTCTTTTGTGTCATGCATACTCCTTACTCATGACACAAATCACGTTCTCATAGCATAACTATATCATACAGTTTATTTGTTTGCAATATATAAGAGAAAAAGACCAAGAGATTTTCATCTCTCGGTCTTTTTATTTGAATTGATTTATTTACTGAGCATCCTTGATGGAGAAGCTGATACGTCCCATCTTATCTTTACCCATACACTTAACAGTTACAACATCGCCAAGTGTAAGTACGTCTTCGACATGTTCAATTCTTTCCTTCGCAATCTTGGAAATGTGAACCATTCCTTCTTTTCCAGGAG
>CAYZUC010000040.1:0-24580 GCA_964481705.1 uncultured Lachnospiraceae bacterium | reverse complement strand
TGAAGTACGTGATGAGATTGCAGAGAAAATTCGTGGCGGTCAAGTGGATGATTACGCATCAAAGCTTCTTAAGACCACTAGAAGTGAGATTATGACAGCCGAAGATAAAATGCGGGAGAAAGCTGACAGCATCATAAAGTCTTGTAAGGAATACATGACAGACAGTTTCTGTACAACACGAAATGGGCACCTGTGTGTACCGGTAAAAAAGGATTGTCGGAGTCGTATTGAGGGGATCGTAATGGATAAGTCGGCGACAGGAAATACACTATTTATGGAACCGATAGCTGTTGCGAGATTATATACTGAGATTGAGATGCTGCGTTTGGCAGAAGAAAATGAAGTGCGTAGAATTTTATATGAACTGTCTGCTCTTGTCGCATCCCATCAACAAGTATTTGAGGAGAATGCAAGAGTCATTGAGAGACTTGACTTTATTTTTGCAAAGGGCAAGCTTAGCCTCGAAATGGAAGCAATCGAACCGACCATTCATACCGACCGCCATCTGACATTGATCGATGCCCGTCATCCTCTTATGGAAAAAAACGTGTGTATCCCCTTGAAGTATAAAATTGGACGTGGTATAAACGGAGTAGTGATCACGGGACCAAATACAGGGGGAAAAACAGTAGCTATAAAAACAGTAGCACTCAATTGCATGATGGCACAGTGTGGACTGCATGTTCCATGTAAGGCTGCAGACATATGCATGAATAGTCAATATTTGTGTGATATCGGAGATGGACAAAATCTATCTGAGAATTTATCAACCTTTTCTGCACATATTAAAAATGTTCTTTCTATTTTGGAACAGGTAGATTCTGAGAGTCTTGTTATTATGGACGAGCTTGGCTCTGGTACAGATCCTATGGAGGGAATGGGAATTGCAATCGCAATTTTGAAGAAATTAAAGGAAAGCGGTTGCTTGTACCTTGTTACCACACATTATCCGGAAGTGAAGACCTACGCTGAAAAGGAGGAGGGGGTCATCAATGCAAGAATGACCTTTGATAAGGAGACCCTAAGCCCACTTTATCAGCTTGTAATCGGAGAAGCCGGAGAGAGCTGCGCGTTTCATATCGCAAGAAGTCTCGGAATGCCGGAGGATATGCTTCAGATTGCGCAGAAGGCGGCCTATGGACAGGAAAGTGTCGGGAGAGATAACGATGAACAGGAGGAACAGCGCCACAAATCCAGTCGCATTCAGAAGATGAAAAGCGAGCATAATAACCAGTCTCAGGCAAGGCAATTTCGAATTGGTGACAGTGTTATGGTATTTCCCGAAAAAAAGATAGGAATTGTGTGTGAGACAACGGATGAGAGAGGAAAACTATGTGTTCAGATTCAGGGGAAGAAGATATATGTCAGCCATAAGCGAATCAAATTGCAAGTGGCAGCAGAGTCCCTGTATCCTGAGGATTATGACTTTTCCACCATATTTGAATCTGTGGAAAATAGAAAGCTGAGTCATCAGATGGATCGAAAATATGTGGAAGGCGCTACGTTGGAACACGAAGATGTTAAGAGAAATTGAGTGTAATCTGATTTTACTCACTCTTTTTGAAGCATTTTGAAAAGAAGATGGAAAGAGAGGATTATCTATGTATCAGTTAAAGCAAATTGGGTTGGTTTACGGTAGTGGAAATCATGTTTCGATTAAGGTTAATCAAGATTACATCAAGGCGTGGAAGTATGTTGACCAATTCAGTCATATTCATATTTTTATGGTTTAAAGACAGGAGATAAGCATATATGCAGGACGAAGGTTCTAAAGCTACTCCATATAACCAAACAGGGAGTTGCAGAATGTGAAGGAGAGTGGACGGAATCGAATGGCATTCTGTTTGATATTAAGCCTTACTTTCCATGTGAGGATACACTTGCAGAACAAGCAGAGATAAGCTTGTATTCGGGTAATCTGTATGCGGATAATGACTTTCCGCTTACTGGCATGGAGAAGGAGAAGGAGGAGGATGGCTATGAATTGGACCCAATCGGAAGGATTCGTAACGAAGGTGGGAAATGCTATATTGAAAGTGATAACCCATTCGAATATGGAAATGGTTACGTTAAGGTAATCTGGTGGTTTCACAAGTTTGATAAGAAAGAGTTCCGAAGAGCAACCGAATGCAATCCTCCCTATGAAAAGGCTCCAAGAAGTGGAATTTTTGCTACACGTTCTCCGGTACGTCCCAATCCAATAGCGATGTCTGTTGTACGGGTAATCGGGAAAAGTGATGATGGAAAGAAACTGTTTCTGAATTCCATGGAATGCTTTGACCAGACGCCTTGCGTGGCAGTGTTGCCCTATTTTTCCTCCGATGACAGAGTGACAGAAGTTCATGTTCCAGAATGGTTGGAGCATTGGCCAAAATGTATTGAGGGGAGCGACGGAAGCGTGAGAAAATCCGAGAGCATAGAGGGAGAAATCTGTTTACATGACAGTCCGGTTGTACCTATGCTGTATCATGAAATGACAGGCGTGTCAGCTGTACAAAACATGGAAAATAGCTTTGTTTCCTCCAAGGATGGTATTTCTCTTCACGGAGGAAGGGAAAATAATCTCAAAAACATTACGGTTCGCATTCCTTATGGAAAGATCACAGCGGTAGTTGGAGTGAGTGGCAGCGGCAAATCGAGTCTGGTTCAAGATACGATTTATGCAGAATGCCGCAGACGTATGGAGTATCTGAACAAGGACAGTCATATCTTGGCAAAACCGGAAATGGAATCTATGAGTGGCTGTATCCCTACAGTGATGATATCACAGAGACCAATCGGAGCCAATATCCATTCTACGGTAGGTACGTATACCGATGCATACCGTAGATTACGCTCGATTTACGCACAAGTAGGCTTACGTCACTGCCCAGACTGCGGACATGAGATTCTTCCACTGACGAAGACTCAAATCTGCGATTTGCTAAAAGAAGAGAAGGAAGCTGAAATCTCGGATGCTGTTTCTGGGAAGATGGGAGAAGAAAGTAGTCAGGCAACGGGAAGAGTATATCGTGACGGAACGCTGGAGGAGCGTGTTGAAGCTGCTCTTGCTGGTGGAAAGGGTGCTCTTAGAGTTACGGTGCCCGGAAAAGAACCGTATCTCCTTCAGACAAAACAGAAATGTTATCGCTGTGATAAATTACTGTTTGAATTAACTCCAACAACCTTTAGTTTTTTAGACCCGGAAAGCCGATGCCCAATCTGTAACGGAACAGGTATGGTTACCCGAGTCGAGGAAGAAAAACTGATTGAGAAGCCAGAGCTTTCGGTTCTGGAGGGCGCGTCCTCATTCTGGGGTAAATTGCGTACCTTTATAGAAAAACCAAACGCAAATTGGATGAAGGGGCAAGTAATTGGATTGGCAGAAAAACGAGGAGTAGATTTGTCGCTTCCGTGGAAGCAGCTTCCGGAGAAATTCCGAAACGAGCTTCTGTATGGGGTTGATGAAGAAGTCACATTTTCCTATCACAATCATAACGGAAGAAATGGAGAAATTACGCGTCCTGTGGAGGGAGTTTGTGCCATCATCGAGCGTCTCTTAACAGATCATCCGGATTCTAAGCAGCTGCTCAAGTACCTGACCAGTGTACCTTGTATGACCTGCCGGGGAGAACGATTAAACCGCGAAGGACGTAGTGTGACAATACGTAATATCCGCTATCCTGAGGCGGCAATGATGGATTTTGATACGATGAGAGAGTTTTGTCTTGCATTGCCAGGATATCTGGGAAATGAGATGTATGAGCAGATACGAGCCAATACAGAAGGGCTGTTGGAAATCTGTGAGGCAGCAAAGACACTGGGAATTGAGTATCTCAAATTGTCGACCGGAACCGGCGAGATATCCGGTGGAGAAGCACAGAGGCTGAAGCTTCTCTCTGTAATTCAGAATCATATGACAGGAATCCTCTATGTTTTTGATGAACCTACGAAGGGACTTCATCCATCGGATTACAAGAGGTTACTTCATGTATTTGAGCAGATGAAGTCGGAGGGAAATACCATTTTAATGGTAGAGCATAATGAGGATATGATTCAAAAAGCTGATTATCTGATCGAGATTGGACCGAAGGCTGGAAAAGAAGGGGGTTATCTGGTAGGAGAAGGCGACTGGGATAAAATGCTTGCGTCAAAAGAGACACAGACATCACGCTTCCTCAATGGGAAAGAAAGACCACGCATTATCGTAGAAAAGAATAAGAATTCCTTTCATTACATAGAAATGAATAAGCTCAATTATCATAATCTGAAGGATATTGACATTCGTTTTCCTAAGAATGCACTGACATGTATTTGTGGAGTCAGTGGAAGTGGAAAGTCAAGCTTGATGAAAGGTGAGATATTTCCGAAAATGACTAAGAACAAGAATTTCTCAGAGGTTGTTCTGGTGGATCAGTCTGAGATTGGCAGAAGCTCACGTTCTGTCCTCGCTACGTATCTTGGTATTATGGACGGTATACGAGAGGTACTTGCAAAAACAGAGGATGCAATAGAGCTCGGCATGGATTCATCTTATTTCAGCTTTAATGGAGGAGCAGGACAGTGTGAGAATTGTTCTGGAGAGGGCAGGATAAAGCTTCCTTATTTGGAGGATGCATGGGTGAAATGTCCGAAGTGTCATGGCGGGCGTTACGGAAAAGAAGTAATAAAGGTTTGTTATCAAGGGAAAAATGTGGTAGAATTACTGTCAATGTCAGTATCGGAGGCTATGGACTTCTGGAGAGAAACCCCATTAATCAGTTCAAAGCTCTCAATTTTGAATGAGGTTGGAATGGGATATCTGAAACTTGGACAGAGTACGGCAACCTTATCAGGAGGAGAAGCATCCAGGCTAAAGCTTGCAAAGAAGTTAATGGACCGCAAGAACACGAATGTACTGTATCTGTTCGATGAACCAACCACCGGTCTACATTTTTCTGATATTGAAGCACTTTTGTATCTGATACAGAAGCTGTTGGAAGAGGGAAATACCGTGATTGCGATTGAACACAATCGACAGTTCCTCGACAATGCTGACTGGGTATTGGAAATGGGACCTGCTGCAGGGGATGCAGGCGGGTACTGTGTGGAAATGAGATAACGAGGTTACGATGAGTCAGATTGATTTAGAACAAAGTGAACGCGCCAAGAGTGCGATGAGCTATTTTTTAGAGGGTTACAATTGTACGCAGGCAGTGGTTCTTGCCTTTGAAGAACTGTTCCCGATGGATCGTAAGACACTTTTGACATTCAGTTCCTCTTTGGGTGGAGGAATGGGTCGATTGCGTGAGGTCTGCGGTACCGTGAGTGGAATGTTTCTCGTAGCAGGCATGCTTTATGGCTATGATTCTCCTAAGGATCTGGAAGGAAAGAAACAGCTTTATGAGAGAATTCAGAACCTGGCAGCAGAATTTCGCCAAGCAAATGGTTCTATTGTATGTAGAGAGCTGTTAGGTCTTACCGGAAAGGGGCCGGACAGCCCGATTCCAGAAAAAAGAACAGAAGAGTACTATAAGAAGCGTCCCTGCGTCAGGCTTGTGGGAATGAGTGCGGCTATTATGGAACAGTATATGAAACAACAAGAACAGATAACAATGGAAGAAGAATCATGAGAGAATCATTTAGAATTAGAAGAAGAAAAAGAAAAATCAAAAAGGCAACTTGCTTTATTACAGGTGTGGCTATTATCGTTTTCGTAATACTGGTGATAAATGCAAATAAAAAATATGTACGGCTTGACTTGAACAAATATGTGACATTATCACTAGAAGGTTACGATGGAAAGGGTACTGCTAAGATTTCCTATGATGGTGAGGGAGTACGGACGGAACTGATGGAGGGGTATGGGAAATTTTCCAGAAACCCGTTTCATTTTTATGATAAGACAACAGCCGCCGATTATGATGAGCTGTATCGAAGTATTCATTCGGATATTAGTGAGACTGAGAATTTATCCAATGGGCAGGAACTTTTGATTACATACTCTTACAATAAGGAGCTTGCAAAGAAATTAAAAGTGACAGTAGTGTCGGATGAATCTCCAATTATCATACAGGATTTGAAAGAGGCTAAGGTCATCAGCAAGGAAGACTTATTCCGTGATGTAGATGTTACCATGAGTGGAATTGCTCCCAACTTAAGTGTCAAAATCGAAAATAAAAGTAAAGATCCTTTTTTAGAGACCGTTCAATACAAACAAGAACAGGAAGGAGTCATGCATTATCTGGGAGAGTCTGTAAAAGTAAGTGCGACACTCGATGATGATCTGGCTGAGAGGATGGGCTATCGTATTGATACAGCTGCAAATGACAGGGTAAAGGATTATGTTGTTAACGATGTCGACAGCTATGTAACGGAGATTTCTCAGCTTCCACAGGAATTGGTTGACCAAATTGTGACGAAGGGTGCTTCTCTGATTAATGGTACGAAATGCGAACATGGTCTACGTGTATTTACAGAGGCGCATATTGACTACAATCTGGCAGGTGTTTCCTCTCCTTTTACCTATTCCGGACCCAGAGTGCTTTCCATGTATCTAAAATCACTCAAAACAGATGCAAATTGGGTGGAAGGTTATGATTTCAATAATCTGGATGTCATTTATGAGGTTACCATTACACAGGCAGGCGGTATGAGCTGTCAGGCTGAGGCGGCCGTTCGTGTACGCAATCTGATTAAAAGGAAAGATGGAACGATAGAAGCAGATATTGACTCGGTAGAGATTGCTACCGTATCTCATGATAATAAGAGCATTCTAAAGAATGTGACTGATTTCTACGAAAAGGATTATTCTGTTGAGAAAAAGAGACTTTAGTTGATGGTATATACCGGGCAACAAGGCATGAGTATCCATATTCATAGGTTCTGAATGAGGAAAATACAGATACATGCGTATGACATATACTAGCAAATAGATAAGAAGCACAGCAATCCAAATCCATTTGGGAATCGTCCACTTCATTCGCTTCTGCACAAGAAGGAGCAGGAGTATGACAGGAGGAATCCAAAAAAGTGGATGATAGAAAAAAGCCTCTGTAATATTTCCCTTTATGAGAGCGAGCCATGCTCTGGTCATTCCGCAGCCGGGGCAGGGAATCCCTGTAATGGCTTTCGTCATACAACGATAGTGACCGGAGAAGAGATAAATAAAAAAGAGCAACACAAAAAACACGATAAGGAAATATCGTGTTTTTTTATTTTTTAACTTATTCATTGATTCGATTCAAAGAATTTTGAATCATGTAGGCAGCGATAGGTCCAAATCCAAACAAACTCAAAATCAAACAGACAATAGCGTTATTTTCCGGCATGGAAAGTCCGGTTCTGTCCTGTGCGACAAAGACCTGCTGACCTGTTTTGTAATTCCAGTAAATAGAATAGATACCACAAGTGAAAAGAGTGAGAATCATATCAAAAAGAGGATTGTTATCGTTTTGCAGGCATTCACCAAGCTCGGATGAAACCTTGTAAATCCAGTAAAGATAATAAACCCCGCAGGTCACTATACTCAAAACCAGAACTGCTACCGGTTCGCGTTTTTTAAAAATCATGAAATTTCCTCCTTATTCATCCATTCAAAATGACATAGACTACTGTATGGAATATAAGTTTATCGAATGCTTTCCAATAATTCCTACGTATTCGACATTCGCATTATAGAATAGTATAAAGGAAGCAGATGCAATAATCAATCCATTATCGAAAAAAGCTCTTCAAAATTTTGTGATTTGAGGTAGGATTTCGTGTCGATTTTTGCTATAATCAAAGGAACGGATGAATGATCCGGAATCAATGAGGATAGTGAGAAAATGAGTTTTTATGCGCGTATTAGCAAGGACGGGGATTAGAATGAGAAGAACAAAGTACCTTTTTACGATACTATTTATAAGTGCAGGAATACTAACAGGATGTAGTCTGGGAAATGGACATGTAAAGACCGATCAGGCAATGGAACACATTGCGCAGCTTGATTATGCAGGTGCTTTAAATATACTGAATGAAGCTGAGAAGGATGGGGAGAATAAAGAATTAGTACATCGCGCAATGGGAATGGCCAAGATGGGATTGGCAGATTATCCGGCAGCTGTAGAAGATTTTGATATAGCACTTAAGGCATCAAATGGCAGGGTAGATGATCTTGCCTATGATATTTCTTATTATCTGGCAACGGCAGAATACAAGAGCGGAGACCTGGATCATGCCATTGAGACATATTCTGCAATTCTTGCCATGAAACCAAAGGATCCGACAGCTTATCTTCTTCGTGGGCAGGTTCGTTTGGAGAAGGGATTATATGACGATGCGGTAGAGGATTTTAACACAGCGATCAGCCTTGACAGTCAGAATCCCGATATGTATGTCAAAATTTTTGAATGTATGAAGAAATTTGGCTATCAACAGGAAGGACATAATTATCTGGAACAAGCAATGGAATTGGACACTAAAATCTCTGATTTTCAAATAGGAAAGCTGTATTATTGTCTTGAGGATTATGAGCATGCAAGGGACAGCCTGGAGAAGGCACGCGGTACCGAAGAGGAGGGCGTTGTTCTCTATTTAGGAAGGACTTATGAAGCATTGGGAGATGTCAATTATGCTGCCTCCTTATACAAATCGTATCTCGAAAAGAAACCGGAGGATGTGGAGCTGTGTAATCAATTAGGCCTGTGTCTGTTAAAAAGCGGTGATTATAAAGGAGCCTTGGAGGCTTTCGAAAATGGCTTGAAAAATGCCGGAAGTGATATGATGCAGAGTTTGAAATACAATGAGATCGTAGCATACGAATATATTCCCGACTTTAAGAAGGCGACTGTTCTGATGGAGAGCTATCTCGAGAATTATCCGGATGATACCGCTGCACAAAGAGAATATGAATTTCTAAAGACGCGCTAGGAAGCGTCGTAAAGAAGAAAAGGAGAAGATAACCAAGCGAATGGAAGAAATAGAAAAGCAAATACAGGAGAGAGTCGTTCTTGTGGGAATCAGCCGCGGAGAAGGAGACGATGCGGAAAATTCACTGGAGGAATTGGGAGAGCTGGCAAGGACTGCAGGAGCAGTTCCAGTCGGGAGAATGATACAGAATCTCCCAGAGGCTAACCCGGGCACCTATATTGGAAGCGGAAAGCTAAGCGAGTTATCTGCAATGCTTGAGGAGCTGTCGGCGACCGGTATCATTTGTGATGATGAATTATCACCAGCGCAGCTTCGCAATATGGAACAGGTATTGGATACCAAGATTATGGATCGAACTTTAATTATTCTGGATATTTTTGCAGAACATGCGTCAACTGCAGAAGGTAAGATACAGGTTGAATTGGCGCAGCTAAAGTACCGATTATCCAGGCTTGTTGGATTGCGAAGCTCATTATCCAGACTGGGTGGCGGCATCGGAACAAGAGGACCGGGCGAGAAAAAGCTGGAGATGGATCGACGACTGATTAAAAACCGTCTGGCATCTTTGAATCGTGATTTAAGGGAAATACGTCAGCACCGTGAGGTAACAAGGGGACAAAGGGAACGAACCGGGATCCCGGTTGCTGCAATTGTCGGTTATACAAATGCCGGAAAGTCAACGTTGCTAAACAAATTAACCGGCGCAGATGTTTTGGAAGAGGATATGTTGTTTGCAACACTGGATCCAACAACACGTGAAATGACACTTCCCTCCGGACAGAAGATTCTGTTGACGGATACGGTTGGATTTATTCGCAAGCTTCCCCATAATCTCATTGATGCTTTTCGAAGTACACTGGAGGAAGCAAAGTATGCGAATCTGATTCTTCATGTGGTTGATAGTTCCAGTTCTACTATAGATGTCCAGATGCATACCGTTTATGAGACCTTGCGTGAGCTGGGGATTGACGGAAAACCGATTCTTACACTATTTAATAAACAGGATCAGGTACAGGAGCAAGAAGCATTTCGTGATTTTCGAGCAGAGAAGGTAATTGCAATATCAGCCAGAACCGGGGAAGGAATTCAAAAGGTGCAGAATGCTCTGGAGGAAATACTCCGTGAGAACTATATTCTATTGGAAAGGATTTTTCCCTACGAGGAAGCCGGACTGATTGTTCATATTCGAAAGTATGGTGAACTTTTGGTAGAAGAATATCGTGAGAATGGTATCTATGTTAAGGCATATGTACCCAGAGAATGGTATGAAAGACTGGCAAATCCAGTCAAATAACAATTGTGATTAAACCACAATATCTTGTGCAGACGTTGTTATGTTAACATAAGATGTTGTGGTTTTTTGGTTGACTTTTCCTGTGCGGGATGATACAATTTTTTTAGTTGGGATTTACTCTACGAAGTTCAAAAAGGGGGACGGGAATTCATGTTTAATGTAGTAAAGAGAGACGGTGAGATTGCAGAATTTGACCTCACAAAGATCAGCGATGCCATCATGAAGGCTTTCGTGGCCTGTGACAAGCAGTATACCAATGATATGATTGAGCTGCTGTCCTTGAGAGTTACCGCAGATTTTCAGGAGAAGATCAAAGATGACAGAATCAGCGTCGAGGATGTGCAGGATAGTGTGGAGATGGTTTTGAATCAGGCAGGCTATATCGAGGTGGCAAAGGCCTATATCCTGTATCGTAAGCAGAGAGAAAAAATCCGTAATATGAATTCGACAATTCTGGATTATAAGGATGTCGTAAACAGCTATGTAAAGGTAGAAGACTGGAGAGTAAAAGAGAACTCTACGGTTACTTACTCGGTTGGTGGACTGATTTTAAGTAATTCCGGCGCCGTTACAGCAAATTATTGGTTATCGGAGATCTATGATGATGAAATTGCTTCTGCACATCGAAATGCAGATATTCACATCCATGATTTATCCATGTTGACTGGCTATTGTGCTGGATGGTCCTTGAAACAATTAATTACAGAAGGCTTGGGAGGAATCCGGGGAAAGATTACATCTGCACCGGCGGCACATCTTTCTGTACTTTGCAATCAGATGGTTAATTTCTTGGGAATCATGCAAAATGAATGGGCAGGTGCTCAGGCGTTTTCCTCCTTTGATACCTACTTGGCTCCTTTTGTAAAGGTGGACAATCTTAGCTATCATGAAGTGAAGAAATGTATTGAAGCATTTATTTATGGTGTTAATACACCGAGCCGCTGGGGCACACAAGCTCCATTTTCCAATATTACTCTGGATTGGACAGTACCGAATGATTTAGCTGAGCTTCCTGCTATTGTTGGTGGAAAGGAAATGGATTTCTGCTATAAAGACTGCAAGGAAGAAATGGATTTAATTAACAAAGCATTCATCGAGACTATGATCGAGGGTGATGCAAACGGACGTGGTTTCCAGTATCCGATTCCGACATACTCCATTACAAAGGATTTTGACTGGTCCGATACCGAGAATAATCGCCTTTTGTTTGAAATGACAAGTAAATATGGTACACCCTATTTTTCAAATTATATCAATAGTGATATGCAGCCAAGCGATGTTCGCAGTATGTGCTGCAGACTTCGTCTGGATTTGAGAGAGCTTCGTAAAAAAACAGGTGGTTTCTTTGGATCTGGTGAGAGCACAGGAAGCGTTGGTGTTGTTACCATTAACATGCCACGTATTGCATACCAGTCTACAAGCAAGGATGATTTTTACCGTAGACTGAATCATATGATGGATGTAGCAGCCCGCTCCTTAAAGGTGAAACGAGGAGTCATTACAAAGCTGTTAAATGAAGGATTGTATCCCTATACAAAGAGATATCTTGGAAGCTTTGACAACCACTTCTCAACCATAGGACTGATTGGTATGAATGAAGTTGGACTCAATGCAAACTGGTTACGTGCAGACTTGACCAGCGAGAAGACACAGGAATTTACCAAGGAAGTATTGAATCACATGAGAAATCGTCTCTCTGATTATCAGGAGGAGTACGGTGATCTTTATAACCTTGAGGCTACTCCGGCTGAGAGTACTACCTACCGTCTGGCCAAGCATGATAAGAAGGAATTTCCGAATATTAAGACAGCAGGAAATGCAGGAGATACTCCATATTACACAAACAGTTCTCATTTACCGGTTGATTTTACGTCAGATATTTTTGATGCTTTGGATATTCAAGATGAGCTTCAAACCTTATATACATCAGGAACCGTTTTTCATGCATTCCTTGGAGAAAAGCTTCCGGATTGGAAGGCAGCTGCGAATCTTGTAAAAACAATTGCAGATAATTACAAGCTTCCATACTACACCCTGTCTCCTGTCTACTCTATTTGTAAGGAGCATGGCTATTTGGCAGGAGAACAGCATACATGTCCTCACTGCGGAGCTGTAACTGAGGTCTATAGCAGGATTACCGGTTATTACCGCCCGGTTCAGAACTGGAACGATGGAAAGACGCAGGAATACAAGAATAGAGTTCTTTACGATATTGACCATTCCTGTTTGAAAAAGCCAACAAGCAGTATTGTGACATTGAAGAGTGATGAAGAAGGAATTGATGTTAATATTGAGCCCGTAGGGACTATGAAATATCTCTTTACCACGAAGACATGCCCGAATTGCAAATTGGCTAAGGAATATCTGAAGGATGAACAATATGTTCTCATTGATGCCGAAGAGAATATGGAATTGGCGTCCAGATATGGAGTTATGCAGGCACCTTCCCTTGTCGTTGTTGAAGGGGATGATTACAAAAAATATGTAAATGCCTCAAATATCAAGAAATATGCAGATGAAAAAGTACTAGTAGAAGCATAAGAGTATGAGAAACGGCGCCGATTCATTTGACGCCGTTTCTTATAGAAGTGAAAGGGGACTCTATGGAAAAGATTGTTTTGAAGGTCAAGGGAATCATCAAGAAAGACGGTAAGTATCTGGTTTTGAAGCATTGGTATGACGACAGAATTCCGGATCCATATATGTGGGAGTTCGTAGACGGTGAGATTCATTTTGGAGAGCACCCGGGTAAAGCAATGGAACGATGCATTTTTGAGGCTTTGAGCGTGGAAGGCACCGTGGTTCGTCCCGCTTATACATGGTCAAATGTTGTTGGAGACACACAGTTTGTTGGTATTTCATTCCTTTGCGAGGTGGCAGATGAAGAGAGCTTCACATTGAATGAGGACTATGGAGCTTATGAATGGATTGAAAGAGAACAATTTGATGATTATATCGAAAATCAGTATGTACGAAATGATTTGGAAGGTGTAGAATTATAGAGGTCTGTAAGCATAACAGATTTCGGAATGGAGATTGACATGATTAATAAACTAGTAGAGAAGATTAAGAAGACAAATGCACCCATTGTGGTTGGTTTGGATCCGATGCTTTCCTATGTACCTGAATTTATTCAAAAGAAGGCATTTCAGGAGTTTGGAGAGACGCTGGAAGGTGCAGGAGAGGCTATCTGGCAGTATAATAAAAGGATTGTTGATCAGGTGTATGACTTGATTCCGGCAGTGAAGCCTCAGATCGCTATGTATGAGCAATTTGGAATTCCGGGACTGCTTGCTTTTAAGAGAACTGTGGAATATTGTAAGGAGAAGGATCTCGTTGTAATTGGGGATATTAAGCGTGGCGATATCGGTTCTACCTCTTCTGCCTATGCAACTGGACATTTGGGTAAGGTTAAGATCGGCAGCAGAATCCATATTGGATTTGACGAAGACTTTGCTACTGTAAATCCATACCTTGGAAGTGATGGTGTGAAGCCATTTGTGGATGTATGCAAGGAAGAGAAAAAGGGAATCTTTGTACTGGTTAAGACTTCGAATCCAAGTAGTGGAGAATTTCAAGATCGAATGATAGATGAACGTCCTCTCTACGAGTGGGTTGGCGAACAGGTAAATCAATGGGGCAATGACTGTATGGGAGATGACTACAGTTACGTGGGAGCTGTCGTTGGAGCTACCTACCCGGAACAGGGCAAAATATTGCGTAAGATTATGCCAAAATCTTATATTCTCGTACCAGGCTATGGTGCGCAGGGAGGAAAGGGCAGCGACCTTGTTCATTTCTTTAATGAAGATGGATTAGGAGCAATTGTGAATTCCAGCCGAGGCATTATTGCAGCATACAAACAGGAAGCGTATGCAAAGTATGGGGATGAGAATTTTGCTGAGGCATCCAGAGCAGCGGTAGAAGCAATGATTCAGGATATCAGTACAGCATTGGAAAATAGATAGAGCTTTAGGAGGATTAGAGCAGTGGAACAATACAAACAGGAATTTATTGAGTTTATGGTGGACAGCAAGGTACTGAAATTTGGTGAGTTCACATTGAAAAGTGGAAGAAAATCTCCCTTTTTTATGAATGCAGGAGGATATGTTACAGGAACCCAGCTTCGTAAGCTTGGAGAGTACTACGCAAAAGCAATCCACGATAAGTATGGGGAAGATTTCGATGTTCTTTTTGGACCGGCTTATAAGGGGATTCCCTTGAGTGTTGCGACAACAATTGCTTTTAGTAACCTCTATGGAAAGGATATCCGCTATTGTTCTAATCGTAAGGAAATCAAAGATCATGGAGATACAGGAATCCTTCTTGGAAGTCCTATCAAGGATGGTGATCGCGTTGTGATTATTGAGGATGTTACGACATCTGGAAAATCCATTGATGAGACGCTGCCAATCATCAAAGAACAGGGTGACATCCGTATTGTTGGTTTGATGGTATCTCTCAACAGAATGGAACGTGGAAAAGGCGATAAGCCGGCATTAGAAGAAATAAAGGAACAATATCATATTGAGACCAATGCGATTGTTACTATGGAAGAAGTCGTAGAATATCTGTATAATAAACCGTATAATGGAAATATAATTATTAACGAAGACATGAAGAAATCGATAGATGCTTATTATGAGACCTATGGTGTTAATTGGAAAGGTGGTAAAGCATGAACGAGAAAGTTTTCAAAAGAATGGGATTTTCCGGCGTAACAGGAATTGTCGCAGGAATCGTGATTATCGCAGTAGGAATTGCAACAGGAGTATTACTGATTATCAGTGGAGCAGGACTTCTCAAGGATAAATCAAAAATCATGATATAATGATGTTTGGAGGATGCATTTTTGAACAAACAGGCAAAATCAAAGAGCTATATTTTTACCAGTAAGAAACAGTCAGAAAAAGGAATTATGTCAACCGTATTGGGAACGATTTCCCTTACATCATTTGCCATAGTCGTGTTTATGGCACTGAGAAATCGTGGTGATGCTTCCTTGAGGATGGGAGCGGTAGGGCTTGTCGCCCTCATCATGTCGGTTGTTTCCTTTATTCTGGCTATTATGGGATTGAGGGAGGATGACATATTTCCACTTTTCCCAAGATTGGGATTGGCTTTTGCGATTTTGTCTATTGCTGCCTGGGGCACGATTATATATATAGGAGTTATGGGTATATGAAAGAAAGATATCTTCTTTCAATGGAAAGAATCAGAGAAATTCAGAATGATAATACGACAAAGGAGCCTTTTCTGACATACTTCAGAGATGTGGCTTCTTTTATTGGTGTAATAGAGGAGCTCGTCATAGAGGTTGAATCGGGCGCAATCACTACATGGGGTCTTGCAAGCTTAGCAGAGCTTAACAAACGACTTTACTCAGATGTACTTCCGCAGAATTATGAACAAAGCTATGCAAATCCCAAGACAGCAGTGGAAAGACTTGGGGAAGAGATAGGGGAGCTGCTGAGCTTTTTGTATACACAGATTCGTGGCGAGATTCCGTTTGCATTTGAAGGCAGAATAGAAGACATCACAATACTAAATGAGTTGTTTTTACAGATTTACAGTTCTTTTGAAACGGAATCACAAGAGAATGCTGTGCCTTCTGCGGAACAGATTCGAGAGAATCTTTATTACCACGTAAGTGATTATTGTGATGTGACGGTAAGGAGACGAGTACAGGAGCAGCTTGACCCGGATTTTGATTTTGCCACAAGGCTGATTATGGATTCGGATTTAAAGGACATTCGTTATCTGTACCTGTTTGGAGAGTATATCACAGATAATGAAGTCAAGACGGCTGAATATCTGAATAGCCTTCCGATGGCAGATATTATTGCGATGGCAAAGACATATACGGAAGGATATCGAATCGGTTTTATCAATACGGGTAAGGATTTATCCAAAAAAAGGGTCGTAAATATTCGCTACTCATTGGGCTTTGAGAGAATAGTCCGTCAAGCTATTTTGAATTTTGAGGAAATGGGACTGAAACCGGTTATTTATCGTGCTGCTGTCCATGCGGCAACGAAGATAGGAAACCACAAGATTGGATATTTTGGAGCATCACCAAACAAACAATACGAATACGATCACAAAGAGGACGATGCGATTTTCTTTGATAAAGCATTTGTAGGCAGAAAGCTTGAAATTCTGCGTATGGCATATGAGGAATTTCATGAGTTGGCAAGTGTTCATGCAGGTCCGGCAGTTATGGAAGTGTTTGGTGAAACACCATTCATACCTTCACGTAATCCAAAGAGCTATGCTTTAAGTGAGAAACAACAAAAGCTTTATGTGGAATACGAATCGGAAGCCGCCGCAATTGTAAATGAATTCATCAAGGGAGAGGAGAGAAGCTTTACTATTATTGCTTATCCAATTCCTGAGATTGGAGAGGACTATCAGGAAATTTTCTCGGAAACAGTGAAAGTAAATACTCTCGATTATAAAGAATATGAATCCATGCAACAGGAGATGATTGATATTCTGGATAAGGGCAGTTATGTGGAGATACGTGGCTGTGGGGATAATCACACAGAGCTGTGTGTTTCTCTCATTCGTATTGCAGATGGAGAAAAACAGACAAAGTTTGAAAATTGTGTTGCAGATGTGAATATTCCGGTTGGTGAAGTTTTTACGACACCCGTTTTAAAGGGTACAACTGGTCGTTTGTGTGTCAGTGAGGTGTATCTTGGCGATTTACGTTTTGAGAATCTGGAACTTGATTTCACGGATGGCTATGTTACGGATTATATTTGCAGTAATTTTGAGAAAGACGAAGATAATCGCAAGTATATCCGAGATAATGTACTTTTTCATCATGAGACACTCCCTATGGGAGAGTTTGCGATTGGCACCAATACAACGGCATATGCGATGGCAAAGAAATACCGTATTTTTTCTCGATTGCCGATTTTGATTGCTGAGAAGACAGGACCTCATTTTGCGGTTGGAGACACGTGTTATTCTCACGCAGAGGATATTTCGGTATATAATCCGAATGGAAAAGAAATCATGGCAAGGGACAACGAAGTCAGTATAAAACGAAAAGAAGGAAGTAAGAGTGCGTATTTTAATTGTCATACCGACATTACGATTCCATATGAAGAATTGGGAGAGGTGACAGTGGTGTCAGAAGATGGTACGAGATATCCAATGATTAAAAATGGTAAATTTGTGCCAGAAAAATGCGCAAAATTAAATGAACCTTTGGAAAACACAACATTGACGAAATAAGAGGAAACTAGTAAAATATATTTTTGTGATGGAACAAGATACCAGGTAAGAGTAGGAGAACAAAAATGGCAAAAGTAGGAATTATCATGGGCAGTGATTCAGATATGCCTGTCATGAGCAAAGCAGCAGATGTTTTGGAAGAGTTAGGTATTTCATATGAGATGAAGATTATTTCAGCTCACAGAGAACCCGATGTTTTTTTTGACTATGCATCACATGCAGAAGAGAAAGGGTTTAAGGTTATCATAGCCGGGGCCGGTATGGCAGCTCATCTTCCGGGTATGTGCGCGGCAATTTTTCCTATGCCGGTTATTGGTATTCCGATGCATACGACTTCCCTTGGCGGAAGAGATTCCCTTTACTCCATCGTACAGATGCCCTCCGGTATTCCGGTGGCAACCGTTGCAATTAATGGAGGAGCGAATGCAGGTATATTAGCAGCAAAGATTCTTGCTGTTTCTGATGAGACATTATTAAATAAGTTAAAGGAATACACAGCGAATCTGAAGAACAGTGTGATAAAGAAAGACGAGAAGCTTCAGGAGCTTGGATATAAAGAATACATGAAACTGTAAATTACACCTTAACAGAATGGAGATTAAAGATGGATTACAAGAGTGCAGGAGTCGATATTGAGGCAGGCTACAAGGCAGTAGAGTTAATGAAGGAACACGTAAAAGGAACGATGAGACCGGAGGTCTTAACGGGACTTGGCGGATTTTCCGGTGCGTTTTCCCTGACCTCCTTTAAAAATATGGAGAAGCCAACCTTGGTATCTGGAACGGATGGTGTTGGTACGAAATTAAAACTGGCATTTTTAATGAATAAACACGATACCATAGGTATTGACTGCGTTGCTATGTGTGTAAATGATATTGCTTGTGCAGGTGGAGAGCCTCTTTATTTTTTGGATTACATCGCTTGTGGTAAGAATGAGCCTGAGAAGATTGCTCAGATTGTAAAGGGTGTTGCAGAAGGCTGCAAGATGTCTAATGCTGCATTGATTGGTGGCGAGACTGCTGAGATGCCGGGATTCTATCCGGTTGATGAATATGATTTGGCAGGCTTTGCTGTTGGTATTGTGGATGAGGCTAAGCTGATCACAGGAGCCGATATTCAGGATGGTGATGCTTTAATTGGCATTGCATCGAGTGGTGTACACAGCAATGGATTTTCTTTGGTTCGCAAGGTTTTCACTATGAAGGAAGAGTATTTGAATCGTTATTTCGATGGACTTGGATGCTCTCTTGGAACAGCTCTTCTTGCACCAACCAAGATTTATGTTAAAGCATTAAGGAGCGTAAGAGAAGCAGGCGTAACGATTAAGGGCTGCAGCCACATTACAGGCGGCGGTTTTTATGAGAACATCCCCAGAATGCTTCCGGATGGAATCTTTGCAGAAGTAAAGAAGGGAAGCTACGTAATTCCTCCTATATTTGAAATGCTTCAAAAGGATGGTAATATTGCAGAGGATATGATGTACAATACATATAATATGGGACTTGGAATGGTACTGGCCGTAAAGAAAGAGGACGTAGATGCTGCTATTTCTGCAATCGATGCAAGTGGCGAAAAAGCATATGTAATTGGTACTGCTAAGAGCGGTAAAAAAGGAGTTGTTTTATGCTAAGAGTAGCGGTTCTTGTCTCGGGAGGCGGTACGAACCTTCAGGCAATTATTGATGCAGTGGCAAGCGGCAGGATTACGAATACAGAGTTGGCGTTGGTAATTAGTAATCACGCAGAGGCCAGAGCTTTGGAACGGGCAAAGGGTGCAGGCATTCCCAGCATTTGTATGAGTCCAAAGGAATTTGCGACGAGAGAGAGCTTTGATGCGGCATTTACCAAGACGATACTGGATGCAGGGATTGATTTGATTGTGCTTGCCGGATTTATGATGCTGCTTCCGGGAGAATTGGTAAGAGCCTTTACAAACCGAATTATTAATATTCATCCGGCTTTGATTCCATCCTTTTGTGGACATGGAGCATATGGGCTGCATGTACATGAAATGGCTCTTGCAAAAGGTGTTAAGGTATCCGGAGCGACGGTTCACTTCGTGGATGAAATCTACGACAATGGACCGATTATCATGCAAAAAGCGGTTGATGTAATGCAGGAGGATACACCGGAGACGTTACAGCGTAGGATTATGGAACAGGCGGAATGGATTATCCTCCCTAAGACGATTGATTTGATTGCGAATGGTAAAGTACAGGTAGTTGATGGAAGAGTAAAGATATCAGAGTAAGGAGCATACAGAGATGAAGGTATTGATCATAGGTGGTGGCGGAAGAGAGCATGCAATCGCATTAAGCGTTTCTAAGAGCAAGAAGGTCGATAAGATCTATTGCGCACCCGGAAATGCAGGGATTGCAGAGATTGCAGAATGTGTTGATATAGGGGTCTTTGAATTTGATAAGCTTGTTGCATTTGCAAAAGAGAAGCAAATTGATCTTACCATTGTTGGACCGGATGATCCATTGGTACGCGGAGCAGTAGATCCCTTTGAGGCAGCCGGACTACGTGTATTTGGTCCAAGGCAAAATGCTGCGATCCTTGAGGGCTCTAAGGCATTCTCAAAGGATCTGATGAAGAAGTACAACATCCCAACTGCGGCATATGAGAATTTTGATGATCCTGAGAAAGCACTTACTTATCTTGAGACAGCGAAAATGCCAATCGTTTTGAAAGCAGATGGGCTGGCACTTGGTAAGGGAGTATTGATCTGTAACACACTGGAGGAAGCAAAAGAAGGTGTGCGTGAGATCATGATGGATAAAAAGTTCGGTACAGCCGGCAATCATATGGTGATTGAGGAGTTTATGACAGGGCGTGAAGTTTCGGTATTGTCTTTTGTAGATGGCAAGACAATCCGTATTATGACTTCTGCGCAGGATCACAAGCGTGCTGGTGATGGAGATACTGGCTTAAATACTGGAGGAATGGGAACCTTTTCACCAAGTCCTTTCTATACGGATGAGGTAGATGCATTCTGTAAGAAATATATCTATCAGGCGACAGTGGATGCAATGGCTTCGGAAGGCCGCACCTTTAAGGGCATCATTTTCTTTGGGCTGATGTTGACTGAGAACGGACCGAGAGTGCTGGAGTATAATGCAAGGTTCGGAGATCCTGAGGCACAGGTGGTTCTTCCAAGAATGAAGAATGATATTGTAGATGTCATGGAAGCATGTATTGATGGTACATTGGATCAGATAGAACTGGAGTTTGAAGACAATGCTGCGGTATGTGTTATGCTTGCATCCAAGGGATATCCTGTGGAATATGAGAAGGGATTTCCGATTCAGGGACTTGATTTATTTAAGGATAAAGATGGTTACTTCGTATTCCATTCCGGAACAAAAAAGACATCAGAGGGAATTGTTACCAATGGTGGACGTGTACTTGGTGTGACAGCTACAGGCAGTGACCTTAAAAAGGCCCGTGAGAACGCATATAGAGCAACAGAATGGATAACTTTTGAAAACAAGTATTATCGACACGATATCGGAAAAGCAATTGACGAAGCCTGAAAAATGCTGTAGTATATAAGTAGATATGGATATCTCTATAGCGAGGAGGTAATGATATGAAAGTTTCTGTATTATATGGAGACAGACTATCGCCTACCAGCCAGGAAAGGATTGTCAAGGCTGCTGAGCAGCATATGGACGCTCTTTCAAATACAACACGGAAGTTGGAAGAAAATCAAAGGAAGTTGGAAGAGAATAAAGGCAATGCAGACGATGTCGGAAAGATTGAGCTGCAGAATCTCAGTAATGGGAATTCAGAGGCTGAAAAACAGGTTGATATCGTTAGTAGCGTGGCTATTGATAATACCCAGGTTGATCAGATGATGGGAGTCGGCCGGAATCTAGATGTCATCGTTGACAACAGTTAGTTATTTGAGGCGGGTAGTAATACCCGCCTTTTTGAAATCATAAGTCTCAGAAACCGGGTACTTCTGATTGATGAATATAGGAAAGAGATGGGCATCGACATGGAAGAGAGAATAATCATTAATCAATATAATAAACCCATCGCATGTAAAAAATGCAACGGTAGGATGATTTTTAAGGGCGTTGGCGAGTATGAATGTGAAGAATGCAAAGAGATTGCATTTGATGATTATGGCATTGTTAGAAATTATGTTGAGCAGCATCGCGGAGCAACGACTGCAGAGATTTCCGCAAGAACGGGAGTTAGTCAGAGAGAGATTAACGAAATGGTTCGTGAAGAACGATTTTATGTTTCGGCAGATTCACGGAGTTTTTTGGCGTGTGAAGGATGTGGAGTCGAGATCCGTACGGGACGCTACTGTCCTACCTGCAAGAAATTAAAAGAAGCAGCCGAGAGCAGAAGGATACGTGATGATGAGATTGAACTTCATAAGAAGAATCTGTCTGGAGTAGCAATAGAAGATAAGGAAACAGCAAAGGGCGAGCGAAGATTTAAGCTTGATGAAGAATAGGAATAAGAAGGACCTGTTACAAATAATCTGTAACAGGTCTTTTTTTACGTGCATTTTTCCAGCTGATGAGGCGCATAGTCATCCGCATACAAATGATTATAGAGACACTCTGTTTCATTTACTGCGTTGTAATACCAAAGACTCGCATCTTTTTTGGAATCACGGGCATAATAAAAATCTCCAAGCATGGTACAAATCTCTGCAGAACCTCCTGCAGCAGTGATGCGAAGAGCATAGGATAAAAAGGAGATATCATCCTTATTGATAAGTGATACCTTGGCAAGTACATGACAGGCACCAATTATCTCGTCATCGGTATGCTCATCTTCGTCTATCACCTTTTGGAAACAGGGTGAGGCATCCAGAAAATCCTGATCCGTTCCTGTGATGAACAGTTCCCGCACATACATGAGTAATAGTCGGGGGGAAAGCATTCTGTCCTCCGAAATCAATTGTCGAAAACAGGCAAAATCTCTGCCAGCATGTGGATTCTGTGGCAAGTGCATAATCTCTACATCACTGTCAAATACAATAGGGTCTGTCTGAATGGTTTCATGAATGGGGTCAATCCAGTAGAAATTTCGTACCCGCTTAAACAGTTTCGGGCGATATTCTTTGTCGTAATTGTAAACGGTATTGTATTGGAGCTGATTGCAGTAATACATTTGGACAATATCAATTTCAGGAAGCATGCACTTCTTTAGAAGCTCCAGACGAGTCTGATTTTCAGTATCCAAAAGCTCATCAGCATCAGCAGAATAGATATAGTCCATGGAAGCTTTTTCGAAGGCAAAATTCCGTGCCTTTGAAAAGTCATTTTCCCATATATAATCATATATTTTGCTGGTATATCGGGAGGCGATCTCTTTTGTATTATCGGTAGAACCGGTATCGACGATAATGATTTCTTCAACATGGTCTTTTAATGAATTCAGGCATCGTTCCAGGGTTTCTGATTCGTTCTTGACAATCATACACAGACTTATTGTTATCATGATGAGACCTCCTATTTGAAATTATTTTACATTTATCTCATTATAACTTACCCGTAACGGAAAAGCAAAAAAAACTAGATATGGACAAGAATTAAGAAAAATATAAGAAAATACACAAGATTTAGGTTGACGAATGTATACAGCATTGGTATGATTAATACGTAAATTTGTCTTAATTTGAATGAATTGTATGGAAGAATACGAATAATCATAATAGAGATACAGTGTAATCTGCTGGATAGGAGGAAAACATGATTTTAAAGAAATTAAGGGCATCACTATTGGCGTTAACCATAACAGCAGTGGCTATGACATCCTTTGCGACTAATGTGTATGCTGATGAAGTAGATGATACATTAATAGAACAGGAAGGGGTAGAGAGCGAGGCCCCAGCGGAAGGCGAGACAGGTGAAGGTCAGGAAGAGGGCGTATCTGACAATCAGACAGCTGGCGCAACAGCTGTCACAATGAGTGGGATTACGGCTGATAATGGATTGATTATTGCAGCGACCTTCCCGGAAGATATAGTTCCTACCGGTTTTCATAAGTCCTCCTGCACGTATCAGGGACAGAATATTGAGATTGCTTATATGGATAAGGGAAATGGTGAAGTAGTACTTGCGTATCTGGCGCAGGCAGATGGCTCAGGTGGAGACTTTTATCTATGTGACATTAATACCGCTGCTATGTCTGATTTTGTACAGATAGCAGGTGGTGATGGAAAGTATATTATTGTTTTGGATCCGGGTGATATGATTGTACCGCCGACCGGCTTTACCAAGGCTAAGCTTCAATGGTATGGCAAGACGGTGTCTGCATGGATTATGGAAGATGAAGAGGGTGGCAATACAGAGAAATCCACGGACGAAAAAGAAAAAGAAGAATCCTCGATTATCAATGAGAAGTCTTATGCATCTGCATTATTCGATGCATGTGCTGGAGCAGGAAAGACCTTGACCGTCTATGCTGCAGAAGCCACTGATGCATCGGACGAGGAGCTGAAGGCTGCTTTAGAGGCAACAGCAGAAAAAGCAGACGATGGTTCTGGTGTTGTAACTTCCAATCCATCTGATTATTTCCTGGTATATGGTATCAATCAGGATGGTGTGATCAGCTTTTATTTGTATGATACCGTAGAGAATACGTATCAGAGATATCTTGCTGCCTCCGGTGTAGACAGTAAAACAGCAAAACAATACCGAAGCAGCGCTCAAAGAAGACTTTTTATCATTGCCGTATTGGTGATTCTTTTAGCAATCTGTATCTTTATTACGATTAATCTATTCTTAAAGGTTCGCGAGAATGGGGATTATCGTGGAGATGATGACGATGATGACGATGATGATGAAGACGATGAAGACGAGATGGAAAAGATGCGTCGTCGAGTGATTCAAAAGGAGAAGAATCATATCCGCACGGGAAGAAGAGAGCTTAATTATCTGATGGATCGTGATGATGATGACGATGAAGAAGATGACGATGAAGAAGAGGATGAGGAAGATAATATAGAGGAGATCGAGGACGAAGACGAAGAAGATTATATTCCTAGAAAGCGTACAGCCTCAAAAAAAGCAGTGGAAGAGGATGTTGATTGGGAGCACATGGAAATTGGTATTCCAAAGACGGTAAAAAGAGGGGATAATAACAGACCACAGAAGAAGTCATCTGCCTCGACCATGAGTAAGAAGGCAGTCTCATCCAC
>CAYZUC010000039.1:0-24637 GCA_964481705.1 uncultured Lachnospiraceae bacterium | reverse complement strand
AAAAGGTTTATCGGTTGCGAATACGAAAGCACACATCCTTTGAAAGTAGAAAAAAACTTCATATATAGTACGACAAAGAAATTCGTGATAAGAACCTCCTTGCCTATCCCTCCCCCCATGGTAAAAAATGAAACATAAAGCCCCGTCCCCATGTTGCAAAAAAATGAAACACAAAGCCCCGTCCCCCATGTTGCAAAAAATGATTGACATTTGGCGGTAGAGGTAGTATTTTATAAAGTATCAAAACTGTTGAAGAAGAGGAGTACTATTTGCAGAATCCTTACAGAGAGCACCGCAGAGCTGGGAGCGGAGCAGGATTGGCAGACAGGAATGGGCTTCTGAGGGCGAGCTGAATGTTCAAGTAGGCGAGACGGAGAGAATACTTCGTTAACAAAGAAAGCATATGATGGTATGCGATGAGAGGACTTTTAGTCAAGCAGGGTGGCACCGCAGGAGTTGATTTATTCACTTTTGTCCCAGCAAAATACATGCATGGGATAAGAGTGTTTTTTTATAACCTCCCATCAGAGGATTCTGATCTCATGTACAACAATGGTTCATGCGGTTAGGATCGCATAGAAGGGAGCAGGAAATGAAAGAATCAAACATTCCTTACAAAATCTACTTAGAAGAATCGGAGATGCCAAAGCAGTGGTATAATGTTCGCGCTGATATGAAGAACAAACCGGCGCCATTGCTGAATCCAGAGACAAAGAAGCCTATCACATTAGACGAATTATCCCATGTATTCTGTACAGAGCTTGCAAAGCAGGAGTTGGATGATAAGACACCTTATTTCGACATCCCGGAAGAGATTCAGAAATTCTACAAGATGTATCGTCCATCACCATTGGTTCGTGCTTACTGTCTGGAGGAAAAGCTACAGACTCCGGCAAAGATCTACTACAAATTTGAGGGAAATAATACAAGCGGAAGTCATAAGCTGAATTCTGCAATTGCGCAGGCTTATTATGCAAAGCAGCAGGGCCTGAAGGGTGTTACAACAGAGACTGGTGCCGGACAGTGGGGAACCGCTCTTTCTATGGCATGTTCTTATTTTGATCTGGCATGTCAGGTATTTATGGTTAAGGTATCCTATGAGCAGAAACCATTCCGTCGGGAAGTGATGCGCACCTATGGTGCAAGTGTAACACCTTCCCCATCGACAACAACGGAAGTAGGAAAAAGAATCCTACAGGAGCATCCTGGTACATCAGGAAGTCTGGGCTGTGCGATTTCTGAGGCGGTTGAAGTAGCCATGGGAACAGAAGGCTATCGTTATGTATTAGGTAGCGTTTTATCACAGGTATTGGTTCATCAGACAGTGATTGGTCTTGAGACCAAAGCTGCTCTCGATAAATATAACATTGTGCCGGACATGATTATTGGATGTGCCGGTGGTGGATCCAATCTTGGTGGCCTAATCTCTCCATTCATGGGCGAAAAGCTCAGAGGTGAGAAGGACTATCAGTTTATCGCAGTAGAGCCGGCATCATGCCCGAGTCTGACTCGTGGAAAGTATGCATATGACTTCTGCGACACTGGACGTGTGTGTCCGTTGGCCAAGATGTATACATTAGGAAGTGGATTTATCCCTTCTGCAAATCATGCCGGTGGATTACGTTATCATGGTATGAGTTCTATTTTGTCACAACTTTATGATGATGGTTTGATGGAGGCACGTTCTGTAGAACAGACCCGTGTATTTGAGGCGGCAGAGCAATTTGCAAGAGTGGAAGGTATCTTACCTGCTCCGGAGAGTTCACATGCGATTCGTGTAGCCATTGATGAGGCATTGAAGTGCAAGGAAACCGGAGAAGAAAAGACGATCGTATTTGGACTGACCGGAACCGGATATTTTGATATGGTTGCTTATGGAAAATTCCATGATGGTGAGATGAGTGACTATATTCCGACGGATGCAGATTTAAAACCTGGTTTTGACTCCCTTCCAAGAATATAAAAAACAGGAGCTTTTATGGGTGTAAAGAGGACAATCATTTATTTTTCAATTGTGATTACGGTTGCAGTCCTTCTCTTATTAAATGTGAAGGATACGCATTATGTGATGGTGAAGAACCCGGAACTGACCACAGAAGGCAAGCTGGAGACGACGAAAAAGATATCTCTGCCTGCCGGTCAGTATCAGTTTATTATCAACTATCGCTCTTCTTCACCAGTCAAGATGACCCTTTACGATGGCCCAGTTGAAGTAGTGAGCAAGGTAGCCGAGGCAAGCTATGCCGGAGACTACCTTGTTCTTGATACGAAGATAACACGTTCCTCAGAGCAGATTTACCTGGGTTTTACACAGGTTGGTAAAAGCACCTTATCTGTTTATAATTATGAGATATCCACAAAACAGTTCTTGAATACAGACGCCATGCTGTATACTATGAACTTCCTTTTTGTGGCTATTCTTTTATTTACCTATTTGACTTATCGTACTTATACTAAGGTGAAAGACACCGTTCGATTTGTCTTCTTTATCATGGTAGGCTTAATTGTGGTATGCAGTTATCCAATGTATACCGATTATCTGGTGTACAGCCATGACTTGAATGCTCATTTGATGCGAATAGAAGGGGTAAAGGATGCACTGTTGGATGGACAGTTGGTAGCAGGTGTATATCCGAACTGTAACAATGGATTCGGCGTTTTGGGATATACCTATCCCAATCTGATGCTCTATCCCTTTGCCGTATTACGCATTCTGAATGTTTCTTTAGTCACAACGTATCAAATGCTGCTGATTACCATTAATGTGTTGACAGCCGTTTCGGTTTACTTTTCTGTGCGCTGTATAACAAAAACAGAGTATACATCCTTGATGGCATGTATGATTTATATGCTTTCGCCCTATCGTTTAAATGATCTTTATATTCGAGGCGCTTTGGGAGAGTCTCTTGCGCTCATCTTTTTACCGATTGTTCTTGCGGGTCTATATCATATTTTTCTTGGCGATAAGAATAAATGGTATCTCCTGTGTCTGGGATATACCGGAGTATTACAATCACATATTATTACATGTCTTTTGGTTGCGATGCTGTCTGTTGCGGTTGGAATCTTTTTAATTCAATCTATTTTTCGCGAGAAGAGATGGCTTGCTTTGATTAAAGGAATTGCTGCTACTTTTGTGGTGAACTCCTTTTTCCTACATAATATGGTTACGTTTCTCAGGGATGGACTGGGGATACAGTCCATTCAAAATACGGATTTCTATCAGGATGCAATCTTCCCTGCGCAGCTGCTTATGACGGTTAGCTCAACCTATACAACAAATGAGCGCAGCATGGGAATCGGAAGAGAGATGCCATTATCCGTCGGTCTGATTGGTGGGATCAGTATGCTGGTTTTGATTGTGTACCTGATGAATTATAAAGGTGAAAAAACGCAGCTGGAAAGAAGTAATCACAGATTCATTATGGTGTTATCGCTCATCAGTTGCTTTCTGATTTTTGCAACTACAACGCTGTTTCCTTGGAAGGTCCTGGCAGAGTATGCACTCGTTCAAAAGGTCATGGGGATTATTCAGTTTTCCTTCCGATTTTTAGAGATTGTTATCGTAATTCTGGCATTCCTATGTGGTATGGCAATTCTGGACACAGCGATTTTAAAACCATTTAAAAAGCACTTGTTTCTAGCCTTGACCGTGATTGGTTTGGTGGGAGCATACAACGTTTGCGATGCTTATATTACACAGCCTGTCGAGTATACGACATTGGATGGTGGTTACACCGATACACCACTTCCGGAGTATTGGCCGCAGGGAACAACAGAGGAGGACTTTAGCGATCCCAATGCCTGGACAGCTCCGAATCTTATGCTGACGCATTATTGGAAAAAGGGGACGCACGTTGATTTCTCCTATATGACAAATAATACCGAACAGAGCTATATTGACCTTCCTCTATTATACTACCGTGGTTACAAGGCAGAGCTTCAGGACGGAACAAAGCTGACGGTGGACAAGGGAGAGAAAAACAGAGTCAGAGTTTATATTCCGCCCACAACAAAACCTATTATGGTGCATTTGAAATATGATTTATGATAGAATATCTTTTTTTCGTTTGTCCGTATTGCGACCATATGCGTGAAAGGTATTATGGATATCGCAGGTAGCCAGGAGGACTTCGGACGCGTCACGATACCCCTGCGCATGCAGCTGGTTCTGGAGCCATTTGTGATCCTTCCCGGTATGATGCAGATTCTTTTCCATGATATGACCATCAATGATAATATTCGCGACGATAGAATCTTCCGGAGGCTTTAGATTCAGGTCATTTGGATTGACTGGACGGTTGGCAGCCTTTGGCAGGAAGCTGATTTTTCCGTTGCTTTCCAATAGAGCGGTCTGAACCTGGGATAAGTCGAACAACCCATTGATACGCCCTAATGATAGGAGTTCATCGACATGGATTTTGCAACGTTTCATATTTTTCTCGTACAGCTCATTATTATGATAAAGAATTACAGGAGTCCCCTCGATGAATCGACGGGCCTTTTTTGATTTCCTTGACAGAAGTGAAAGTAATACAGAAACAAGTGCATACACGATCATGGCAGTCAGTGGCCGTCGATAATCATCCTCAAGGGCAGTAGACATTTCAGCGGCAATGGAACCAATCGTAATTCCGTTGATATAGTCAAACATACTAAGCTCTGACATTTCACGATATCCCATCAGCTTTGTGAGGATAAAAAGTGCCACAAGGGAACCAAGAGATAATGCAGCAATAGAAAGTAAATCGGACATACAACCATGTTCTCCTTATCGGGTAATAGTGATAGTATGTCCGTTTCTTTTTGTTCTATTCGAATGTGTAGCGGAACTAACCGCGGTTCTGCGCCTCGATCAATCCCTTGCCACCGTAAAGCTCACGTAGCTTTGGCTTCTCAATTTTTCCGGTTGGATTACGAGGAATCTCAGCAAATATAATTTTATGAGGTCTTTTGTAACGAGGAAGTGCAAGGCAGAACTTGTCCATTTCCTCTTCGGTCACAATATAACCCTGCTTAAGCTCAATAATCGCAGCGCTAATCTCACCAAGACGATGATCAGGAAGACCAATAACTGCCACATCATGAACGGCTTCGTTGGTACGAATAAAGTCTTCGATCTGTACGGGGTAGATGTTCTCACCACCACTAATAATGACGTCCTTTTTACGATCAACTAACAGGATAAATCCATCCTCGTCCTCACGAGCCATGTCTCCGGTAAAGAGCCAGCCATCCTCAAGAACCTCTTTTGTAGCCTTGGGATCGTGATAATAACAAACCATAACTCCGGGACCTTTGACAGCAAGCTCTCCAACCTCTCCCTTTGGTACGGTCTGGCGCTTATCATCAACAATTTTGACTTCCCATCCATAACCTGCTTTTCCAATGGTTCCAACCTTGTTGATATTCTCTACACCTAAATGTACGCAGCCTGGTCCAATGGATTCGCTTAGACCATAATTCGTGTCGTATTGATGATTCGGAAAATAACTCTTCCACTTCTTGATCAAGGAAGGTGGAACCGGCTGAGCACCAATATGCATCAGTCTCCATTGATCGAGAGTATAATCCGTAAGCTTTAGACTTCCGTTGTCAATTGCCTCAAGAATATCCTGTGCCCACGGAACAAGAAGCCAAACAATAGTACATTTCTCTTTGGAAACAGTATCTAATACGTATTCCGGCTTGGTACCCTTTAAAAGGATTGCCTTGCTGGCAGATATCAGGCTGCCAAACCAATGCATCTTTGCTCCCGTGTGATAAAGTGGCGGTATACATAGAAAAACATCGTCGTGAGTCTGTCCGTGATGACTCTGTTCTGTCTTACAGGAATGAACCAATGCGCGATGCTTATGTAAAATAGCCTTTGGAAATCCGGTTGTACCGGAAGAAAAATAAATCGCTGCATCATCATCATCGCAAAGCTCAATACCAGGAGCTACACTGGAACAATTTGCAGAAAGGGAATTGTAATCATCTGCAAAGGAGGGACAATTCTCTCCAACGTAAATCAACAGTCTCTTCTTGCTAATCTCCTCTGCAATCTCTTCGATACGTCCGATAAAGGAGGGACCAAATACCAGAACATCCACATCGGCAAGCTTACAGCAGTACAGGATCTCATCTGAGGCATAACGGAAATTCAACGGAACGGCAAGCGCACCAGTTTTCAATATTCCAAAGTAAATGGGAAGCCATTCAAGACAGTTCATCATCAGAATCGCTACCTTATCTCCCTTTTTAACGCCTCTCTTTATCAGAAGATTTGCAAAACGATTTGCTTTTTCATCAAATACACTCCAGGTAATCTCACGACGATAATGCGTCTGTGGATTGGGTTCGATCAATTCGTATTCCTTCCAGGTCACGCGTCGATTCTCTTTGACCTCAGGATTAATCTCTACAAGACAGACTTCATCGCCATAGTCTCTGCTATTTCTCTCTAAAAAATCTGTGATTGGCATCTTTGCTCCATTCTATGTGTTTCTTATTCTTTTTGAATTTAACACATTAATACTTTTATTCAATAAAGTCAGTTTACAATTATATTTGAAAAATGTCAATTCTTCTGCTTCATCATTCTGTGTTTCAATACATTTTAAGTGTTAATCTTCCATTGTCTGGAAGTCATCGGGGTCGATAAGCTGAATGGAATCATCAGCATCCCAGGTATCGGTATTTTCCACTTGCCATGCAGTAATCTCATAGCGTTTAGTGGAAGCAGGATAAAGTGCCTGCAGTGTTACATGGAGAGTCTGGGAATCACTGATGGGAGTGCGATAGTCTATAGACACTGTGTGAGTGTCATATCCAACGGTAACGTATTTGATTTTACTTAAGGAATCTGTCAGCTTTTGGTGATAGGCATCCAGATCCGTAGCATCGGAGAGAGCAGTCTGCATTGCTTCATCCATAACACGCAGCATCTCCTGAGCCTTGTTATTGGCGGCATAATAGGAGTCGGTTCGTGCTGCAATACGTTTGCTTAACTTATAGTCTGCATTTGCACTGACCAGTGATAGAGTTGCAAAGGTAATCAGGCACAACAAAATAAAGATAACAAGGATGGAAGAGGATCCGATATTTAAACCAAAGGAATTTTTCTGCCTCATTTCACGTCACCTCCTGCATACCTTTTTACCCGAAGCGAATAAATGGATCTGTCATCCTTTGCAAGTTTATGCATCCGAATGTCCATAACCTGCATGTTATCCTCTTCTGATAGGCTCATTGTCATTTCATAGGTCGCGGAATCCTTCGTGCAAACCTGAAAATTGTGGTCATAGTATACAGAAAGAAGTCCATTCTCACATTTACCGTTCTTATCGGCATCTAAAGTACTCTGAATCTCGTTCAGCTGACCATTCATGCCATAGAAAATCTCAGCAGCGCTCTGGGTAAGAGAGACTGCATGATTCAGATTTTTGGTATCCTCCGTCAAAATATGGGCTTTGGCAAAGAAGCGCACACAGAAACCACTGGCCAATGAGAAGATCAGAATAGCGATGATTAACTCCATCAGGAACAGGCTGGCTTTAGAGGTATGATGATTCATGAGACACCTCCTGTACTCTTTGGAGAGATATAGATTTCCGTTTCTTTTCCATCGGTATTGGTAGAGGTGAAATGAAATAGTGTATCACTCATCTGTTCCATATGAAAGGAATTTACTTCCATAATCGATTGACCGGCCTCTTTGACTGGCTTCTGATCATCATGAATAAACAATTCCTTGAGAACACCGTTGTCCTCGTAAATGTATGTTTTCAGATGAAGATCATCATACTGCTGTGTCAAAATAAGTGCCTGTACGCCGTCCAATTCACCAATCGATACAGATCCGGCGGTATCATTTTGACGGATTTTCTCCGTGACATAGGAAAGAGAAGTTCTAGTGCTGTAATTATCATTCATCTGCTTTACGGTAGACTTGTATACATTAGCACCAATCAGCACAACAAAAAGAGCCGAAGCTGCAAATACGCAGAACAGCGCTAATGTGAACAGAATATCTATGATATGATTATTTTCTTGTTTATGCTTCATTTGTACCACCTATTCATTGTCTATTACGGTTGTTCAGAATCCGATTCTAATCGGATAATCGTGATATCTGGTAAAATATTCGTTCCAATTGGCTGATAATCCACAAAGAACTTGGATTTGTCATAGATGATTCCATAATTCTTTTCGAGGTAATCCAAAGAAGGTGGATAAGCGCCCTCGACGGCATAACAATGAACTACATTCTGTTCAATAGCTTTCCGCAGGCTTTTTTCCTGCTCCTCTATATTCACCTGTGATACCGAGGTGATTCCTTGATAGAAAAGGACAAAGAGAGGGATAAAGGTCAGAAATGGAAAGAGCGTATGTACGGAAATCATTTTTCTTTTTCTTTTTTTTCTAAAACGATTCATAAGTGTCCCTCTTTAACCGATACTGCTCATAATACCCATGAGTGGCAACATAACAGACAATAAAATCATACCTACAATAATAGAAAGTACAGCAACCAAGGTGGGTTCCAGAATGGATACAAAGTGTGTCATTTTATAATCGACCTCGTTCTCATAGCGTTCAGCAACCTTGCGCATGACTTCGTCAAGCTTACCGCTTTTGAATCCAATAGCGACCATACGACCGTAGGTACCGGAGAGAATCTCTGAATGAACAACAGCTTCCGCGAAATGTTCTCCAGATTTCATGAGACGTTCGCATTCTTCTATTTTTACCGTGTAATATTTGTTGTTAATTAATTCAGCTACCATCTCCAAGCCTTGCTGTGTGTTAAAGCCACTCGAGAGAGCCAATGCCATACCACTTGCAAATCGTCCGGAAGCAATACTGTTGTACAATCCGCGAGTCAAAGGGAAACCACTTGCGAATCTTCGTAGTGCCTCTTTCCCTTCTTTGGAACGGGTCAAAATGATGTAGATGATAACAAGTGCTACAAAGATAGAAACGAACAGAATAGAGTAATTTCCAATGTGTTTTCCAAGACGCAGGATACTGCCGGAAAAACCAGTCATCGTACTTCCAAGCTGTTCAAATACCTGCTCAAAAATGGGAAGAACCTTCATGACAAGAACCAGGATAACCACAAGCATCATTCCGATCATGATGAAGGGGTAAGTAACTGCAGAACGAATTCCCTGCGAGATGCTTTCCTCACGTTCATAATAGGAGGCGAGTGAGGAAAAAACATTGTCCAGATTACCAGTCTGTTCTCCAATATTGACCATATCGACCACGTACTTTGGAAAGACTCCCGGGCTTTGCATAGCATGATAAAGGGAGGCTCCTAACGCAATCTCATTTAATATCTGGTCGAGTATCTCGCTTCCTTCGGCACTGTCTGCATCGTGTGAAAGTAGCCCAAGAGCTTCACTGACAGTAATCCCGGCTGATATCATCATGGACATTTGTCCTGCAAATGATGCAATTTCGTTGTTCGTCAACATTCTTTTCTTTGATTCGTTCATGATTCCTCCAATTCTTACACACTACTTAATATACATATTTCGTCTGATAATTGCTTCCGTCACCAATAAACTTCTTGAGCTTTTTTTCGCTTTGGGAAGCAGCAAACGTTGGATCCATCAGTTCCCAATTCTGTCCGTCAAATTCGATAATGCCATTGACCCAGCCGTGTTCCTGTAGGTATACACTAACCCAGGCATGATAGGCATCCTTTGCATAACCCACCTCAAGTCGTGTGGGAATTCCCTGAGAACGAAGCATGGAGGCCATAACAGCGGCGTAATCAAAGCAGATGCCGGTCTTTGCTTCCAGTATCTCATCCACGACCGGAAGATAACCGCTTTCTACATTTTTTGCTTTTTGTTTGTCGTAGGTAATATTTTTTGCTACATAATTATATACATTGGTTACAACACTCAGTTCATCCGGAACATTTTCGGAAAGCTCTGCTCCGAGAGAAATAACCTTATCATCTGGTGAAAAATTCACATATTGATTTGGATAGAGATAGGGAACAAACTCGTTATCCAGAGCCACTTCAAAGGACTCAGAAAGTGCTGTTGTATACTGATCATCATGAACATGTTCAAAAACAGTGACAGTATAAGAACCGTCACCACCTGTAAGTGGGAAGGTTTCAAAACCGGTATGCAAGGTATAGGTATACGTGATTTTTTCGGGAGTTGCCAGCTGCAGCTTAACTTTTTCTGATGCGCCAACATAGTTCACCATGCAATAGCCTTGAGAAGTGTGGGAGATATCAATCACTACAACATCAGAAGAAATGGTTTTTTTACCGGATGCCTCCGGAACGAGTACCTGTGGAGTGTTATCACGCACCGTATTCGGGACATTCTCAGAAGTATTCATGGTTGCCTCGACCGATGACACAGGTGGAGAGTCCATGGAGCATCCCCACAAGCATATGCAGTTGATTAACAGACAGAAAAGAAGTAGTTTCTTCATATGAGTACTTCCCATTCCTTTATTTTGCGGTATAAACTGCATGAGTCACATTTCCGGAATAATCAGAAATATAGATATTTAATGTTTTTTCTTTTATCTCAAAAGCGACCTTCTGTGCTTTTGCGTCAATTTTAGCCGGTAATAGAATCGTACCATCCTCTGTTTTCGCATAGATGGTGGAGAAATCTACTCCGGAATCAATATCATTGAGCTGAATCCAAAGCATTCCCTCTTCCTTATAATCCTGAATAATCTGTGGTTTCGTGTGGTCCATATAGGATTTACGGAAGACAAAGGGCATAATAAAGGTAAAAATCAACGCAGCAACAGCTACAGCTCTTGCAATACGGAGATTACCTGTTTTGGCCTTCTGACGCAACAGAAGCTTGTCGAAAGGAATGGTGTTGGGCTTCTGTCCGACTGACTTAAAGACGTTCTGCAGCATCTGATCAGCTACTTCCGTATCTATTGTATATTCATCCGTTTGCTTTTTAAATAAAGACATCGCCACACCTCCTATCTCATCATTTTCGCAAGCTTTTCTTTACCGGAAGCTAATTGCCGCTTTACTGTGCTGCGACTTAGGCTTGTGACACCTGCGATTTCTTCTAAAGTCATGTTGTTAAAGTATTTCAAAACGATAACCTGCTGCTCTGCCGGTGGAAGAGCATTGATTGCATGTTGCAGTCGGGAGGTCTCATCTTTCTTCTCGGTCAGATTCTCGGGATTATGATCCACATAGGAATCTTGTGTCAATTCCAGTGCAATGGGATTAATCTCACCGTAGTGTCTATCTTTTTTCTTACATAAATCAAAACAGGTATGGAACGTAATTTGATTTAGCCATGCAACAAAAAGAGATACATCCTTGATATCATGGATGTGTTTCAGAACGTGTATATACACCTCCTGTACAACATCCTGAGCCAGATATGTATCTTTTAGGTAGTGACAGGCATATTGATATTGCTTTTTATATGTAATTGCATAGAGCTCCGCAAAGGCGTCACTGTCGTTCGCTTGCGCTTTCCGAACCAGTCCGCTTATATACAGATAGTTAATCTTATCCATTTTCAGGCACCCTTCCCAGCTTGCGGTAAGCAATTCCAATTAACTCTGTAATAACCTTAGCGCCCTCATTCCTATTCAGTACATAGGCAAAAGAAAGATGCAGCGGAGTATTTTGTTCATCACGATTGTACATATTTACGGATTCGGTCAAATCATGAAAGAAATCCTCCATTTTTTTGTCGTCACAATCTTCAAACAGAGCAACGTACTCATTACCGCCATTTCTTCCTACAAAACCATAACGGTCGCCGATGGCCTCAAAAATATTTGAAAACGACTGAATTACTTCATCACCCTTTTCTCTGCCCAATTTTGCATTTATTTCATCCAAATCTTTGAGCATGATAACTCCACAGCCCATATCCTTTAGATGTTCTTCGTCTGTATAGGAACGGAAAAAAACATCCAGGCTGTGTCGATTCGGAATACCGGTCAGATAATCCAGATAAGCCTCTTTACTTAATTCATGGTTGGATACTTCCAGAACAAGAATCTGCTGGATATCGAAAATCAGGAAAATGAGAGTTACGATGCAAAGTGCCCACATACACATACATAGTATGGTCAAATAGGAATTTGAAAAGACACTGTTCCTCAAAACTTCATTCGTCAATAGAACAACAAAGAACGCAATATCAAAAAGGATAGACAGTCCAAGCTGGACAAACTTCATATTCTTTAGTAGTTTCATACTTACTCTCCAATCCTACGTGTGAAAAGAAATCTCACACGAACCCCTTATTTGCAGTAAAACCATTCTTTTCATAAAAGAAGCTCCTGCTATTTTCTATTATATATGTGTAAGGAGGGAAAGAAAAGTCAATTTAAAATTTTTTTTATTTTTTTGAACCTTTTTACCCAAATGGGGAGTCATTGTTTATATAGATGGAGTAGAGAGCTTGGAGGAAGTTCATGATGAGGAAGAAGACAGCAATCTTAATAATTTTAGTACTTCTTTTGTGTGCCGCCCCAATCAGCAGTATGATGGCGATAGCGGGTACAAAGAAGTCGACATCTGAGGCAGATTATACATTAACAGTCATCGAGGATGAAGAAGTTCCTTTATCGGATGGAGGCAACTCTACTGGTATGAGCTACAGTATTCTGTATTCTGGGGCAGCATTGGCTGGGCTGGTTGTGATATTCTACATTGGACGTAAGGCAGAATGGAACAGGACTCTTGCGAGAAAAGAAATCGAAGTAGCAAATAGGTACATGGATAAGCTTATTTCAGAGGATGATACTCTTCGCAAATAGAAATTAGTCTGGGTTGAAGGAAAGGCATGTGGTCACCACATGTCTTTTTTTCGATTGGTAATATCACTTGCAGGCATGGTGAAACTAACCTATAATAGAAGTGTTATATTTTTGCCAAAAAGGGGATGACATCATGATTCGTACAATCGTCAATGCAGATGATTTTGGAATAAGTAAAGAGGTTAACGAGGCGATTCGCGAGAGCTTTGAAAAGCGAATCATTACAAATACAACATTAATGGTTAATATGCCATATGCAGGTGAGGCAGTAGAGCTTGCCAGAGAACAGGGATTTTCGGAGAGAGTTGGGCTTCATCTGAATCTTACAGCGGGCAAGCCACTGACAAAGAAAATCACAAGATTTCCGATGTTCTGTGATCGGGATGGTAATTTTAATGCAAAATTTCATCTGTCTACTTCGACAAGACTTCATATAGGAAAAAAGGCTTCCCAGGCTGTCCGCGAAGAGATAGAAGCGCAAATTTGCCGCTATCTTTCTTACGGACTTCCGGAGAAGCATTTGGACTCCCATCACCATGTGCATACAGATCTTTCCATATTTAAGCAGGCAAGACCTATCATACAAAGCTATGGTTTTCGTTCTGTGAGAATCAGCCGTAATATGTATGATACAACAACATGGTTCAATGCACAGTACAAAAGGTATTACAATAAGGAGATTCGCAAGATGGATATGGTATCTGCGGACTATTTTGGTTCTTTTAAGGACTATACAGCTTATCGTGGAAAGCTACCCGACAATTCGCTGGTAGAAATCATGCTCCATCCGATGTATTCTGATTCCGGGGAACTGATGGATACCAAGACACCGATGGCTCAGGTCAAGTCGGTACTGGAAGAAAAAAACAGAATGGCACAGGCTTATTGAATGTGATATACTGAGTGGGTATGAAAAGGAGTACACATGGACAAGAAATTGAAGGTTAGGGGACAATTACGTATCTATATCAAATGGCCATTATTTCTCAGCGCACTTTTAGTGGCTTTGACAGTGGGCATGTTTGCTGTGAAGATTAAGGCTGGAGTGATCATGTTGATTTTCACTGCAGTATATATTTTGATAGCTGCTCTGATTTACTTCTATAATAAGCCATTGATCGTGAATGATCTCGTGAATTTTGCAACTCAGTATGGACAGGTTCAACGTCAGCTACTAAAAGAGTTCTCTATGCCCTATGCATTACTGGATGAGAGCGGACGTTTTATCTGGATGAATGCACAGTTTGAGGCTGTGATTGATAAAAGCAAGTCTTTCCATAAATCGATTACCTCCGTCATTCCGGAGATTACAAAGGACAGGCTTCCGGAGGGATTGGAAGAGACAGATATCAGTTTTACTTATGAAGAACATGATTTTCGTGCAAGGCTTAAGAGAATTGCTTTAAATGAGATCGTTAGCGCAAGTGCAATTGTGGATGAATCTGAATTTGAAGGCTCTCTGATTTCTGTTTTTCTTTTTGATGAGACAGAGATTAATAAATACATTCGTGACAACAAGGATCAGAAGCTTGTAATGGGTCTGATTTATATGGATAATTATGATGAGGCCATGGAGACCGTTGAGGATGTGAGACGTTCTTTGCTGACAGCTTTGATTGATCGAAAGATTAATAAGTATTTCTCCAATCTGGATGCGATTGTTCGCAAGACGGAGAAGGATAAATATTTTGTAGTAATGAAGAGGAAATCCTTTGAGACTCTTGAAGAGAGCAAGTTTGATATTCTAGAGGATGTTAAGACCGTAAATATTGGTAATGAGATGGCAGTCACGTTAAGTATGGGATTTGGACTTGATACCGACAGCTTCACGCAGGAGGCAGCCTATGCGAGAAGCGCGATTGATCTGGCACTTGGACGTGGCGGTGATCAAGCAGTCATTAAGTCTCCGGAGCGTATTACGTATTATGGAGGCAAGAGTCAGCAGGTTGAGAAGAATACACGTGTAAAGGCCCGTGTGAAAGCGCATGCACTGAAAGAAATTATTGAGAGTAAGGACCGCATTATTGTAATGGGTCATTCCATTACCGATGTTGATACCTTTGGAGCTGCTATTGGTATTTACCGTGCTGCTCAGGAATGTGAAAAGAGATGTCACATCGTTATTAATCAGGTAACCTCGGCGATTAAGCCGCTTATGGAGGGCTTTGTAGATAATGAGGATTATCCGTCCGATTTTATCGTTACAAGCAATGAAGCGATTCAAATGATGGATTCGAATACGGCTTTGGTGGTTGTAGATACAAATCGCCCTTCTTATACGGAATGTCCTGAGCTGCTTACTTTGTGTAAGAGCATTGTGGTTTTAGATCATCACAGACAGGGTACGGAGAAGATTGAAAATGCCACCTTATCATACATCGAACCATATGCATCCAGTGCTTGTGAGATGGTAGCAGAGATTCTGCAGTATATCAGTGAGAATATTAAGATCCGTAACATAGAGTCAGATTGTTTGTATGCCGGTATCGTTATTGATACGAACAATTTCATGGCAAAGACAGGCGTACGTACTTTTGAGGCAGCGGCATTTCTTCGTAGAAACGGGGCTGATGTGACAAGGGTCCGTAAGCTCTTCCGCGATGATATCGTGGATTACAAAGCAAGAGCGACAGCAGTTCACAATGCACAGCTTTATATGAAAGCATATGCAATTTCGGTTTTGCCCGCTGATGAGGTAGAGAGCCCTACGGTTGTATGTGCACAGGCGGCTAATGAGTTATTAAATATCAGCTCTGTCAAGGCTTCTTTTATCTTCACCGAGTTTCAAAATAAGGTCTATATCAGTGCCAGATCTATCGATGAGGTCAATGTTCATGTCATTATGGAACGGCTTGGCGGCGGCGGTCATATGAATATCGCGGGTGCGCAGTTTGAAGATTGTAGTGTTGATGAGGCAATCACAAGGTTGAAAGAGGTGCTGGATGCTATGCACGAGGAAGGAGAACTATAATGAAGGTTATTTTATTACAGGACGTGAAGTCCTTAGGAAAAAAGGATGAAATAGTAGAGATTAATGAAGGATATGCTAGAAACTTTATTTTAAAGAAGAATCTTGGCTTGGAGGCGACAGGTAAGAATCTCAACGATATTAAGCTGAAAAAAGCAAATGAGGAGAAAGTGGCAGAAGAGAAGTACGCAGAAGCAAAGGATTATGCCAAGGTGGTTGAGAGCAAGAAAGTAATTGTTAAGATTAAAGCCGGAAAAGATGGTAAGACCTTTGGTTCCGTGTCCAGTAAAGAAATCGCAACGGAGGCGATGACGCAACACGGACTTGATATTGATAAAAAGAAAATTGTACTTCCGGAACCATTAAAGAGTATTGGGGTATTTAAAGTGACGGTAAAGCTGCATCCTAAGGTTACAGCAGAGCTTACAGTTGAGGTACAGGAGGAGTAATCCATATGGATGAAGCACTAATCAAAAGAATACCTCCCCATAGCATCGAAGCAGAGCAATCGGTTATTGGTTCTATGCTAATGGATAAAGAAGCGATTGTAGTAGCCTCCGAACATGTAAATGCGGAGGACTTTTACGGTCGACAGTATGGTATTTTATTTGAGGCGATGGTAGAACTTTATAATGAAGGGAAGCCGGTGGATTTTGTTACACTTCAGGATCGTCTAAAGGAGAAAGACGCTCCGGCGGAGGTGTGTTCACTGGAATTCATCAGTGACCTGGTAGAAGGTGTACCGACCTCTGCGAATATCAAGCATTATGCATCCATTGTGAGCGATAAGGCCGTACTGCGTCGTCTGATCAAAGCAAGCGAAGAGATTGAGAATGCCTGCTATGCCGGAAAAGAAGGCACTGAGACAATTCTTGCAGATACAGAAAAAAGTATATTTAACCTGGTGCAGAGAAGAGGTTCTGATGACTTTGTTCCAATCAGTCAGGTTGTTATGAATTCCCTGGATAGTATTCAGCTTGCTTCCAAGAATAAAGGAGCTGTAACCGGTATTCCGACGGGATTTATCGAATTAGACTATATGACGGCCGGAATGCAGCCGTCTGATTTGATTTTGATTGCAGCTCGTCCATCTATGGGTAAGACGGCATTTGTATTAAATATCGCCGAGTATGCAGCGTTTCGGAAGAATTATACAACAGCCATATTCAGTCTTGAGATGTCTAAGGAGCAGTTGGTAAACCGTCTCCTTGCTATGGAATCAAAAGTAAACTCACATAATATTCGTACTGGTAATATGGCAGATGATGATTGGGATAAGATCGTGGAGAGCGCTGGTGTAATCGGTCGTTCCAATCTGATTATCGATGATACTCCCGGTATCAGTATTTCACAGCTACGCTCGAAATGCAGAAAGTATAAGCTGGAACATGGACTCGATATGATTATCATCGATTACTTACAGCTTATGAGTGGTAGTGGACATACCGATTCGAGACAGCAGGAGATTTCTGATATTTCCCGTTCCCTAAAATCACTTGCAAGAGAACTTGGAGTACCTGTTCTTGCCCTGTCTCAGTTGTCTCGAGCCGTAGAACAAAGACCTGAGCATCGTCCCATGTTGTCCGACCTGCGTGAGTCCGGAGCTATCGAGCAGGATGCTGATGTAGTTATGTTTATTTATCGCGATGACTATTATAATAAGGATACCGAGAAAAAGGGAATTGCTGAGATCATTATTGCAAAACAAAGAAATGGATCTATTGGAACGGTAGACCTCGTATGGCTTGCTGACTACACGAAATTTGCCAATATGGAACGTGAGCGCAGGTAGAGGATTTTGATATCGATTCTTATACATAGAATTATGGAATAGAGAACGTGTAACGAATGATTGGAGGTATCATGATGGATCTTCAAATGATTGAGAAGTTTATTGACAAACAGGACGTAAGTTTTATTGCATCTGTTGATCAGGACAATTGTCCAAATATGAAAGCTATGCTTATGCCAAGAAAAAGGGTTGGATTGAAGGAGTTTTATTTTACTACAAATACATCCTCCATGAGAGTGGCGCAGTATCGTGAGAATCCGAATGCTTGTATTTACTTTTATCATAAGGGACTTACGAAGTATGTAGGTGTTATGCTGAAGGGTAAGATGGAAGTTCTGACGGATCAGGAATCAAAGGACATGATCTGGAGGACCGGAGATACGATGTTCTACAAAGAAGGAGTCACGGATCCGGATTATTGTGTACTGAAATTCACCGCTAAGAGTGGACGTTATTATTGCGATTTACATACAGAAAGCTTCGAGATTGTGTAAAGGACATTTCGATAGAGCTATTTGGAGCGATATCTGATTATTCGAAGTTACGGAGGCGACAAAAGATGAAGAGAGAATTGGGAATCGCAAGATGTGGACTTGCGTGTTGCTTGTGTTCGGAAAATGATAAGTGTGAAGGATGCAATTCGGGCGGCTGCCCGGGCTTTCAGGACTGTGAGAACAGACTATGCTCCTTGCAGAAGGGTTTGGATCATTGTTATGAGTGCAAAGAACAATGCAGGAAAGCTCTTCTGAGTAAAATCAAACCGTATGGCTTCAATCTATTTATTAAGCAATTTGGTGAAGAGGAACTATTGAATTGTCTGGAGCGAAACGAGAAGAATGGCGTTGTGTATCATAGAGAAGGAATCAATGGTGATTATGATTATTTTGATGATGTACAGGAGCTTATCGCGTTTATTCGGACAGGGAAGAAGTAACAGATGGAGATTGTTGAAAAGCTATACATAATCTAAAAAGAAAACGCATGCAACCGACTGGATGCATGCGTTATTTTCTTCTATTCGTTCTCAATAGAACCTGTTGGGCAAGCGCTTTCACAAGCTCCACAATCGATACAAGTATTAGCGTCGATTTCAAATTTGCTATCTCCCTGAGAGATTGCTCCTACAGGGCATTCACCTGCACAAGCTCCACAACTAACACAATTGTCATTAATTACGTGTGCCATATCTATTACTCCTTTCAGAATCGTTCATTTGTTTACTGCAAATCTTATTTTAATATAAAAAAGACAATTATACAAGCATTTCCGCACGTTTCCTACGAATACCATCTAAAATGACTTGTTTCTTTTCTATTACCTTATCTTTGTCCATGGCGGGTACGCCCTTCAGAACATATTCCATACCTAGATTCTGGTATTTTACTTCACCCATTGTATGATAAGGAAGCACATCCAGTGCTTTTAACGTCTTTAAACCGCCAATAAAGTATCCCAACTTAAAGAGGTATTTATCATCATCTGTAATTCCCGGTACCACCACATGACGAATCCATATGGGAACGTCCTTTTCAGACAAGTGTTCTGCAAACGCTAGAATCTGGTCGTTTTTTTGACTGGTGAGCTCCATATGTTTCTCAGGGTCAATGTGCTTAATATCAAGCATTACGAGATCCGTAACTGCTAATAGGCGATCTACCTTACTTATATGCTCGGGGTTATTACCATTATATGCGATACCCGAGGTATCCAGACATGTATTTATATCACGCTTATGCGCTTCTTCAAAAAGCTCAATTAGAAAATCCAGCTGCATCATTGGCTCGCCACCAGTAGCCGTAATTCCTCCATCACGATAAAAGCCGCGATTCCGCTCGAAGGCATCCAGGATTTCACTGACTTCCATCTCCTTGCCTCCGCTCAGCGGCCACGTATCCGGATTATGACAATATTTGCATCGCATTGGACATCCTTGAAAAAATACAACAAATCGTACTCCCGGTCCATCAACGGTACCAAAGCTTTCGAGCGAATGAATGTGTCCTATCATACTATAAAACCTCATGTTTTCTCAAATTTACTGCTAGTAGTATACCACAAAGCACCCCAAAATAAAACACCTGCAAAAAATTGCAACTGGGGGACGGGGCTTTGTGTCCCATTTTGTGGTATTCCGTAGATTGGGGAGAGAAGGATGTGGCTGCCAGGTACGGGGAGGGGCACCTCTCTTTTCATAACCGAGCAGGTTTTCTGGAAACTAACTGCAAAGAAAATACTAAGCTCATCGCAGAGCGCTCTTCGCTAAGTATCTTCTAAGCAGTGGATTTCCCAGAAACCCTAACGCTCGTTAATTGTTATGAAAAGAGAGGTGCCCCTCCCCGTACCTGGCAGCCCTCATTCCTTTTCTAACCTACGGGATACCACAAACTGGGACACAAAGCCCCGTCCATGTTTATCTAATATAAAGTCCTCGTTGAAGTGAAAAGATTGATGTGATATATTCAGAAGGAAATGTCGCGAAGAAAGTTCGTGATTTGGGAGTATAATGAAAAACGAGGGAGAAAGTCAAATGAAGAAGTATTTAGTATGTTTACTGGTAGTGGTTTTTACACTTACAGCATGCAAGGGGAAAACTGTATCGGAACAACCGGTAGAGGCGCAAACAATTGTGACAACAGAAGAAATACCGATGACGCAAACGGTAGAAGATGATTTAGAACCAACAAAAACGGAAGAGGTATCTGAGATGACTTCCGTACAGGAAACAGAGAAAACGTCGGGGACAGAGGAAGAAGAATTATCGGAGGTTACTCAGGAGGAAATAAACGCAGCATGGGAATCAAGACTGCTGGTAAATAAAAACTATAGTGATGAAATTCCAACGATAACGGAGAAAGATGTTGAAAATGAAGTAGAGATTCAGAAATTGGACAATCTCTGTGTCACCATATATCCAATAATTCAAATAAGCGGAGAGAGTTACACAGACCTTCACGATTCGGTAGAAGTATTAATTAAAAGCGAGCTCGAAGCCTTTACGAAAAGTGTCAATGGGTTAACACCAGAGCAAGTAGGAGAAAACGCCTCTTGTACATTTTACATTAGACAGACACGCAATGATGTCAGAACTTTAAGTTGTACATTAGAGAAAAAAATCCATAATATAGAAGATGAAGTAAATAAAATGGGGTATACATTTGATTCTTTGACAGGAAAGAAAATAGAATTCTCGGACATCATTCAAGATGAACCAAGATTCTGGAACTATACAAAGGAATACATACTTGAGTCAATGAAAGAGAATAAATCGAATTCAGCTGCGAAATACAGTAGTATGATCAAGGAAATGGATGAAAATAGCTCAGACTGGATTTGGTACCTAAATGCGAGCGGAATATCCATTGAATTCCCACGTGATGTTATGGAATCCCTAGGTTGTGATGCATTCACCATTCCATATAAAAAGTGTGCAAACCTGTTCAACCCGGAATATCTTCCAGGAGATGGGCCATTTGAAGGAAAGGTATCTCCTAATATCGAAACTGAAGTTTATCCAAATAAAGCGTTTACAATCAGTGGAGAAAAATATGCACAAGACGAAAACTGTTATTACCCAGAATTGATAGTTGGTAATTATACAGAAAAACTTGAACCGGATGAGAATCATGAATTTGTCGATGCTCCCTATTTTGCGGGTGCAACTGTAACTTCAGGAAAAGAAGGAAAAGTAGAACTTAATCTGATAGTCAAAGGCTCATGGGATAGTGATGTAATGTCGCGAAAATATAATATAGAAGAAAAACAGGCAATCAAAACCTTCGAAGAATATGCTAATGCAGATCTAAAGTAAGCTCATAATAATAAGAAACGATAGTCGCAGGATAGGAGAAAAGGATGAGGCAACTGGGGGACGGGGCTTTGTGTCCCATTTTGTGGTATTCCGTAGGTTGGGGAGAGAAGGATGTGGCTGCCAGGTACGGGGAGGGGCACCTCTTTTTTCATAACCGAGCAGGTTTTCTGGAAACTAACTGCAAAGAAAATACTAAGCTCATCGCAGAGCGCTCTTCGCTAAGTATCTTCTAAGCAGTGGATTTCCCAGAAACCCTAACGCTCGTTAATTGTTATGAAAAGAGAGGTGCCCCTCCCCGTACCTGGCAGCCCTCATCCTTCTTTAACCTACGTGATTCCACAAAATGCGACACAAAGCCCCGTCCCCCGCGTTCACAATCAGCGGAGAAAGATATGTTCAAGATGAAACTGTTATTATCCTGAATGAATAGTTGGTAATCATACAGAACAACCTGAATCGGATGAGAATCATGAGTTTGTCGATGCCCCTATTTTGCGGATGCAACTGTAACTTCTGGAAAGGACGGAAAAGTTGAATTTAGTCTGACAATAAGTGGTTCATAGGATTGTGATAGATAAATGATTATAAAGATTGATCATTTGTACAGGGAATGTATTGAACAATGTCTTCTATTCTACAGTTTAGTATACGACAGAGATCATTAAGTGTTTTCGTCGAAATGTCTTTATTATGTTTTAATCGCGAAAGCGTACTATGAGATAAATGATGTTTTGATGTTAAGGTGTACCAGTTTTCTGATGAATTCTGAAGTGTATTCCAAAAGGGAGAGTAATCAATCATTTTCCACTCCTATGTTGAGTAATTTATTTAATCATAGGATATATACTTATAGTTGAATATCTTCGATAAAACGAATATAATATAAGAAATAAGAAGGAGGTTGTAGGTGTGAAGAAACTTAATAAGGGTATTTCTATGTAATTGTGTCATGTTTGCTCATGGGAAATTTGTCGTATGTTTATGCTTATGAAGGAGTTACAAATACTAGTCATGAGATAAGCGAAGAGAGTCGAGATGACTCCATTGTTACGGAATTAAATGGTGTTGAGGAACAGACTAAAGAAGATAGTTCAATGGAAGTGCAGGAAACAAACTATACGATAGGACAAAATATTACAGCTACATTAGATGATGATGGAACACTATTTATTAATGGAAATGGAAGAATGTATAGTTACTATTCATCTACAGCAGTTCCTTGGTATAGTAATCGTAATAAAATAAAGGAAGTAATAATTGAAAACGGAATCACTTCTATTACTGCATACATTTTTGGGTACTGTAGTAAACTTGAAAAAATAAAAGTGCCAAGAAGTGTAACAACAATAGATGCTTTAGCATTTTACAATGATAGTTTTTGTGATATTTGTATGGTTTGTAGTGAAAAGTCATATGCTTATTCATATGCCATATCGAAAAATATGAAAACACGAAAGACTCTAGATGAGATCTATTTGGATGATTCATCAATAACAATACAAAAAAGGGAGAAGAAGTATTTGCATTATTCGGTATCACCGAATAATGTCTCATATATTGACTCGGAGGTAAAATGGTTATCAAGTGATGATAGTATTGTTACTGTGTCAGACAATGGTGTGATAACTGGAATATCATCAGGTGAAGCGACAATTACTATTTATTCTGATTACGAAAATGATGTTTATGATGAATGTCGTGTTACAGTTACAAATTCAGAAATAGAGAATCCTGTACGTGAGTTTACTATCAATAAGGAAAATTTGTGTCTAGGGAAAGGAAATACTTTTCAAATTGTTGGAACTGTTTCACCTTATAATGCTACAAACTCGGAAATACTATACTATTCTGATGATGAAAGTATAGCTAAAGTTAGTGATTCAGGTCTGATTACAGGTGTGGATGCAGGTTATGCAACGATTAGTGTAGTCTGTGGTGGAATAAATCGTGAATGTTCTGTTGAAGTGTCTGAGTTTCCGTGGATCATGGAGAATGGAATTCTGCATATTTCATATGTTGGAGACATTGATGAATTAGATATATCATCAACTCCTTGGGAGGATACTGATGAGGCAGCTGATGTTGAAGAGATATATATCGATAGTGGTATGTTATCAATTCCTTCTTGGTTATTGTTAGATTTACCAAACTTTAAGAAATTACATATTTCAGAAACGGTAGAGAAGATAAATTTAAATACTGATTCTGAAAACTTCGAATGTATTGAAGTAGACCCAAATAATGCTTCATTTTGCAGTAATGAAGGAATACTATATGATAAAAGTAAAAAAACTTTAATAAGTTGTCCGCCAAATTGCATAAAGAGTGTAGAATACTCAGTACCAAATGGTATCGAAGTAATTGGAGAAAATGCATTTGATAATATTAGAAATGTTCAAAAGTTAGTAATACCCAACAGCGTATCAACGCTTGGGGATACAGCTATTAATTCTGAATCAATACAAGTCATTCAAATAGGAAATGGCTTAACAAATGTAGGATATGCATCTTTCTCGGGAACAAGTATTAGTAGCATTATTGTTGCCGATGATAATCCCAATATGATGAGTAAGGATGGAGTCCTATTCAATAAATCTATGACAATTCTATATTACTTTCCTGATGGTAAGTCGGATTTACAGAAATACTCCTTACCTGTAACTGTTCACGAAGTCAAAGAATGGGCTTTGGCCTCGGATAATTTAGCAGAAATAGTCTTACCAGATGCGGTATCACAAGTAGATGATTTTGCATTTGGTGGAAGTTTTTGTACAACGGACAAGATAATAAGAATTTGTAATGATAATATAAATTTTAGCCATGCATCATTTTTGTATTCTCCAGTAACAAAAATATATGTGAAAAACGATACATCCAAGAACAAAATAATAGAGAAGTTGAATAGCATTGAAGCAAACGGTATCTCTGTTGAAGTAATAACTAATCTAATACCAATTGAGAGTGTATCAATTGATACTGAGAATGTAAATATAAGACTCTACTCCTCTCTTAAACTATCTGCCGAAGTTCTTCCTTTTTATACAACAGGAACGATAACTTGGGAGAGTACCAATCCAAATGTAGTAACTGTAAATAATGATGGTACTATTAATGCAAAGAGAGTAGGTAAAGCAAAAGTTATTGCAAAAGGAGATGGAGTTACCGATAGTTGCGAAGTAAATGTGGAGGGAATATTACTTGATAAAAATCATCAAAATACGTTATCATTGTTCACTTATCAGCAGCATTCAAGATGGCTTCCATGGCAGCTTCTTCAAAGATTGTTTGGTTG
>CAYZUC010000038.1:24314-25088 GCA_964481705.1 uncultured Lachnospiraceae bacterium | reverse complement strand
CTGCCATGATATAGATGCACCAGAAATCATCTATATAGTAATTAAAGCTGTTTCCAAGTGCCGAATAAGGAATTTCCACGGAAATACTCTCCGTTGGTCCACCTGAGAAAAGACTGGCCGGTGCATCTTCACGTAATCCTATTACCGTGTAATCCTGTGTCACATCATATCCCGTCAGCTCACATGTCATACCTACAACATTTGTCGTGCCAAAAAGCTTTCTGGCATCACCAACCGACATAACACATACATGTCTCCCCGCCAGAACATCCTCTTCGGAAAAATACTTTCCTTTTATGACCTTCTGAGAAGACTGATACTCCATATCTCTTGTTCCACCGGTGATGCTGGCTTTAACACTCTTGATTCCCGCTTTCGCAGTACCATCCATACCCAAAGACATCGTGACACCCTTGACATGTGCAACCTTTGTCTCAACAGCCTCAATATCATCCAGCGTTAACCACTGGTCGTCTTTGGCGTCTCCCGAAATATAAATGGCAATCTGACCACCGGCAATAGCATTCATTTCCTTATTAATGGTTTCTTTTGCTCCATTACCTATGGTGATTATCATGATAACAGAAGAGATTCCAATGATAATACCCAGCATGGTCAACAGCGAACGTCCCTTATTGGAACGAATGTTGCTGACTGCCATTTTCACATACTCCATCAACTGTGCCATATTATTTTACCTCATTATCAGATGTGCTGTCAGCCGACACGCTACCAGCCGACACACTGTCAGCAGATACTTCTGTCTGCCCCATT
>CAYZUC010000038.1:20699-24304 GCA_964481705.1 uncultured Lachnospiraceae bacterium | reverse complement strand
CACCGTCCTCAGGTATCGATATCGCTGCTGTTCCAGGGATTAATTCCATTGAAGTATCCTTAATAACGACATCTCCTTCTTTGATACCATCCAGAACTTCCGTGTAAGTATCTGAAGAGATTCCAATTTTCAGGTCTCGTCTCTCTATCACACCATTATATACAACATAACAGTAGTATCCTGTATCATCGGAATTGATAACCTCAACAGGAAGGAGGATAGCATCCTTAGCTTCTGCAACATGAATCACAAGCTTCGCTTCGATTCCCAAGTAAATGTAATCATCCGGTTTATCAATGTGAATCTCGGCATTAATTACAGTCGTACCACTCTCACTCTTCATTGCCATACGATCAATTCTCGTAACTTTTCCTGTATATTCATGTCCGGCAATTGTAATATCTGCTTTCTGACCAACTACAATCGATTCCAGATCATACTTTGTCGCTTTCATGACTACTTTTACATTATCGGTATCTGCTATTGTGAAAAGCTCTGTACCCGGTGCTGTCACTGCACCTTCTGTTACTTTACAGTCGGTAACTATTCCGCCAAAGAGCGCATTAATACCTGCAGATGCTCTCTCTAAATTGATAGCTGCTTCCTCCGCTGTCACCTTGGCCAGCTGTTTTTCGTCAGCAATCTGGCTCTTCTGTGTTCCGGTGAGGATTCCCTTTTCGGAGCTCTTCTTCGTAGAGTCATAATCTGCTTTCTTTTCCTTCAGTTTTGCAAGCTGATCCTGTCCTTGACGCAAATAATCCTCTAATTCCAATGTATTATGGGAATTAATCTCCTCTTGAAGGTCTTCGATATCATCATCCAATTCATCCTTCCTTGCCTGATTATCTGATATGCTGGCCTTTTCTGCCTGCTTATCAGCAATCTCAGATTCCAGACGCGCACCCTCTGTCGTATTCCATTTCTTTCGACTGTTAATCTGACAATAAACGGACTCTATCTTGGCTTCCAGCTCTGCAATTCTTCCATCATAATCATTTACTGCCAAGGTGGAATTTACGAAGTCAACCTCATTCTTGGCTCCCTCTTCCAGCTGCTCCTGCTCCTTCTTCTGAGTCGAAGATGCTGTTAAATCTGCTTTTGTTTTAGCTAATTGCAGATCTTCCGTATTATATGTAAGCAAAACTGCTCCATCCTCAACCGTTTCACCTGCTTTCACGCCAAGCTTTCCAATAGGAGCTGCTACATCCGCATAGTATGTCTTTTCATTTTCTGTTGCTACTGTTCCGGAAGACTTAATCGTTTGTTCCACATCACCACGGGTTGCAGTAATTGTAGTAACCGGCATTCCCTTTGGCTTATTCATGTTGATATAGACAACACCACCAATTACAAGAGCTATGATCACTACCAGGATAATGATTCTACGAATAACCTTATTCTTTTTCTTTGGATTTCTCTTACGGATGGTCTTCATAAGATCATCCTCTTCCTCCTCGACTGTTTCCTCTTTTACTTTCTTCTCTGCTACAGACTCTTTCTTCACAGTCTCCTCAGAAACATTCTCTTTTGTTGTCTGCATCTCATCATCTGTAATTTTCTTATCCATACCTGATTCGTCTGCTGCCTTCTCTGCACTTTTCTTACTGAATAGCTTCATTTCCATCCTCCTGATTCATATAATCATCCACAATTTTACCATCCTTGATACAGATTACGCGATCTGCCTTAGCAGCGATGTCGTTATCATGCGTGATGATGATTACGGTTCTTCCATCTTTATGTAAATTCTTAAGTATTTCTATTATCTCGACTGTTGATCCGGAATCCAGATTACCCGTCGGCTCATCGGCCAGTATAACAGGCGGTGCTGCTGCTACTGCCCTGGCTATTGCCACTCTCTGTTGTTGTCCGCCGGACATCTGTGACGGCTTATGAGTCATTCGCTTTTCCAAACCAACTTTTTTTAGGGAATTGACAGCAAGTCTCCGTCGCTCCTTTTTTCCAATCCCACGATAAATCAGTGGTAATTCCACATTTTCCAAAGCATTCAGACTGGGAACCAAATTAAATCCCTGAAAGATAAATCCTATCTCCAAATTACGAATATCCGATAACTCATCATCCTCCATGTCTGCGACGTCTGCTCCACACAGAAAATACTTACCAGAGGTGGGGACATCAAGGCATCCCAGCATATTCATCAGGGTCGATTTTCCAGAACCAGAATGACCAATAATAGCGACGTACTCACCACGATCAATTTTTAGATTTACATGATCCAGCGCTCGAACTTCGTTCTCACCAGGGTTGTAAATCTTTGACATATCCTTAATTTCTATCAGACAACTCATATCAATTCCTGACCTTCCTTTTATGTGTATTATCTTACTAATACAATAATACATTCTAACGCAAAATGCCCTTAATGTCAATATCCTTCATAGACTCTTAAGAAAACATTAAAAAGGACCCACGAAATTTTGTGAGTCCGTAAGTACTATTGATTTCCTTTAATTATTGGTGAAATCCTCTTATAAACCAGGAAGGTAATAACCGAGCTAACTGCTACCTTAAATACGGTAAATGGTAAATTGAAAACGATCAAAGCCTGAAGCAGGTTCTCTATTCTCGGATTAATTGCCTGATAAGCAGCAATAATGGTCTCCATCGGCATGAACACAGTATATACCGGATACACCAGATAATAATTGGACAGAATACTGAACCCTCCCATCACGATAGCTCCAACAATCGCACCTATTACAGCTCCCATCCTTGTATTAAGCTTCTTGTAAATAAAACCGGCGGTTAGTGCAAAGGATGCACCTAACAGAAAATTGGATAATTCTCCGATTCCTCCTGTATTTGAATTCATCAGATGTAAGATATTTTTAATTAACGCAATCACAACGCCGGAAACAGGTCCTAATGCAAAAGCCCCAATTAAAATGGGAATCTCCGAAAAGTCCAGCTTCACAAATTCCGGCATAAGCGGAACACTAAACTGCAGAAACATCAAAATATACGATACTGCTGATAGCATGCCAATCATCGTCATCTTGCGAACACTCACCCTGCTCTTGGTCATACTCGTTGGCTTTACAGTTGCTTCATTACTCATAATTCTCTCCTTTTCCATGGGATTCACCCATAATGAAAGGAAATTCCCGTCTTTTGCACAAAAAACCCCAAATCAAAGATTCGGGGTCATTAAGCAAAATTACGAACTGTGTGTACAGTTCATTTCTTCTTTCATCCAGACTTTACTGTCGGTTTTGGATTCTACCAAATCAGCCGTAACATATTATTACGGGTCGTGGACTCGTTCTCTTCCTTTTAACAGAGACTTCACCACCGGTTGGGACTCACACCCGACCTCGAAGAATTTCCTAGATTAAATTGTAATACTTGTTTCGCACTATATAATACACAGATAACTACTTCTTGTCAACTGAAGATTTCTTAACCTCTTCATTCAGCTTCATGGTCAAGGCAATTCGCTTTTTCGGTACATCCACAGAAATAACCTTTACATCCACTATGTCGCCGACTGCAACTGCTTCCAACGGATGTTTGATATAACGATCCGTAATCTGGGAAATATGAACCAGTCCGTCCTGATGCACTCCGATATCAACAAAAGC
>CAYZUC010000038.1:0-20689 GCA_964481705.1 uncultured Lachnospiraceae bacterium | reverse complement strand
AAAAGCGCCAAAGTCGATGACATTTCGTACCGTACCTTTCAGAATCATGCCAGGCTTTAGGTCCTTCATATCAAGTACATCACTCCGAAGAATTGGTTTGGGCATATCATCACGAGGATCACGGGCAGGTTTCTCCAGTTCCTTTAAGATATCTGTCAGAGTAATCTCACCGATTCCAAGCTCCTGTGCAAGTTTCTTCTTATCCTTAACCTTCTTCTCTAAGCTTCCAACTCCATCTGACGTTCTCTCTATCGTTGCAGTTGTGGTCGTCTCTTCTGTAAGAGTCGCCCCTCCCATAGCTTCCATCAATGCTTTTCCCATAGCCGTATTCGCATTACGAATCACCGGTTTGTTCACCTTTTGTTTGGGTTTAACAGGAGCTGTCTTAGCTTTTCCTTTTTCCGCCTTGGCTTTTGCCTGTGCTGCACGTACATCGTCCATGTTCAGCCCCAGCTTATCCAGAAGCTTCTCAGCTGCCTCATAGGATTCCGGATGTACGCTTGTTGCATCGAGAGGATTCTTTCCATCTGCAATTCGCATAAAGCCGGCACATTGCTCATACGCTTTCGGTCCAAGCTTTGCTACCTTTAAAAGCTGTTTTCTTTCAAGGAATCTACCGTTCGATTCGCGATAATCCACAATATTCTTTGCAATGACCTTCGTAATACCGGAAATGTACTCCAAAAGAGAGGCAGAAGCTGTATTCAAATCTACACCAACCTTGTTTACGCTGTCTTCTACCACACCATTTAAAGCTTCGGAGAGCTTTTTCTGGTTCATATCATGCTGATACTGTCCGACGCCAATGGATTGCGGATCAATTTTAACCAGTTCCGCAAGAGGATCCTGAATCCTGCGTGCTATTGATGCCGCGCTTCTCTGACCCACATCAAAATTAGGGAATTCTTCTGTTGCAAGCTTACTTGCTGAATACACAGAAGCACCTGCCTCATTTACAATCACATACTGAACCTTCTCCGGAATCTCCTTTAACAGCTCTACAATAACTTGTTCGGATTCCCTGGAAGCTGTTCCGTTTCCTACTGAAATCAAGGTGATTCCATACTTCTTAATCAATTTTTTAACTACTTCCTTGGACTCTTTAACTTTATTCTGTGGTTGCGTTGGAAATATGACAGTTGTGTCAAGTACCTTTCCGGTTGCATCCACTACAGCGAGCTTACAGCCAGTACGAAATGCCGGATCCCATCCCAATACAACCTGATTTGCAATCGGAGGCTGGAGTAAAAGCTGTTCCAGATTCTTGCCAAATACAGAAATCGCTCCATCCTCTGCTTTTTCTGTAAGCTCAGAACGAATCTCTCTCTCGATGGCCGGCTGGATCAGACGATGATAGCTGTCATCAATGGTAGCTTCGAGTGCAGGCGTCGTATTCGGATTAGCCTCCGTAATAACCTTCTTAGCCAGGAATTGAAGAATACGCTCCTCCGGAGCTTCAATCTTGACCGTTAGAAATTTCTCTGCCTCTCCTCTATTTAATGCAAGAACACGATGTCCTGCTACCTTTTCCACCGGCTCTTCAAAATTATAGTACATTTCATATACGGATTCCATTTTCTCATTCTTAGCTGTTGAGATAATTCTGCCTTCCTTCTCCGTAATTTCGCGAATATACATACGATAATCAGCTTCATCTGAAATCATTTCTGCAATGATATCCTTTGCGCCATCAATTGCCTCAGCGACTGTCTTTACTTCCTTCTCATCGGATAAATATACCTCCGCTTCTTCCTCCAGAGTTTTTTCCGTCTTTTGCGCCATAATAATCTCTGCCAGACCATCCAAACCTTTTTCCTTCGCTATGGTAGCACGTGTTCTTCTCTTTGGGCGATACGGACGATATAGATCATCCACTACCACAAGAGTCTCAGCCGCAACAATTTGAGCCTTTAATTCGTCTGTCATCTTGCCCTGTTCTTCAATGCTTGCGATGACCTGAGCCTTTTTCTCTTCCAGATTACGTAGATAGTTTAATCTCTCAAAAAGATTTCTCAACACCTCATCATTCAGGGAACCGGTTGCTTCCTTACGATATCTGGATATAAAAGGAATGGTATTCCCTTCATCTATCAGCTTAACTGCGGCTTCTACCTGCCACTTTTCTACGTTAAGTTCTTCTCTTAACTTACCTATGATATCCATAATAATTCCTCCAATTCTATACTGAAATTCATTATAGAGGAATTTCCAAATTCCATCAAGGACGATTTGTTTTTTTATGAATCAGATGCTATAATTACAAGGATATCGAAAAAGTTCAGAGAAATTCGATGTAACGGACTAAGGTGGGGAGAATTATGGATTATAACAATCAATTTCAGGACAATAACCAAGTACCAAACAGTCAGATGCCTAATGGCAATCCGATTCCAAACTACGACCCGATGCCTAACGGCAATCCCATTCCAAGCAACAACTACCCTCATGAAAGGCAGCAAGACAATGCTCTTTCTTTGGCTTCACTAATCACAGGCTTGTGTACCTTGGGTGGTATTCTTTGTTGTGGTTTCACATTACCTTTATCCGGAATATCTATCCTATTGGCGGCCTTGTCACGAGGCGACAAGAAAACTCTTAGTTCCAAAGCAAAGGGAGGATTAATTACTTCTCTGATTTATCTTGGGGTGGTATGCCTGTTCTCACTTGTTATATTTTTCTCCTTACATATGTACGACCCCTCTTCTGAATACTGGGAGGGATTTCGAGACGGCTTTAATGAGTCTTTGGAGGAAGACGGCTATGATTCATTCGAGGATTTTCTGGAGCAAAATGGTTTCAATCTCAATAACGAAGCTGAAGATATTTAGTCATCGGAATCTATTTTCACGATTACCGGATGCGTAACAATATGCGTATCAAAAATATTAGAATATTGTAAAAATAGTCTGAAAATGATATAATAGATAATAAGTATGCAAAGGAGGGAGCCCTATGATAGGTGGTATCAATCAATCATCCGGTTTTGTGAAAAACTACGGCGAATCTGCTGTAAAATCAGCCGGCAGAAAATCATCTCCTGCCGAATGCCAGACCTGTAAGAATCGTAAATACAAGGACGGTTCTGACGAGATGGTATCCTTTAAATCCGCCTCCCATATTTCTCCTGAAGCTTCTGCGAGCAGAGTTCGAGCTCACGAACAGGAGCATGTAACCAATGCGTATAAGAAAGCTGCTCAGAAGGATGGCACTGTAGTATCTGCCAATGTCACACTACGTACCGAGATTTGTCCCGAATGCGGTCGCTCTTATGTCGCCGGTGGTGAGACTTCGACGCAGATAAAATATTATGACGAAAAGAATCCATATCAACAGGGTCTCAAAACACAAGATGCCAGCAAATATACAGGCATGAATGTTGACATGGTAGGTTAGGAGTTTTTCATGAGTAACAAAAGGTCTAGTGCAGAGCTGAAAGGAATTGCTCGCGAGCGCTTATTAGGGAACTACGGTTCCTGTATTCTGATATTCTTTCTTTATGTACTAATTGAACTTGGCGGTGGTTGCCTTCCCTTACTTTTTTCATACGGAAGTTACAACAACACCATCGTAACCTGGATTATCAGTATTGTTATCAGTTTACTTATCAGTGTGTTTTCCATTGGATTAGTATTCTTCTTTCTAAACCTTGCTCGAGGAAAGGAAGCCTCTATATCCAATATCATTTGGGCATTTTCTCATCACCCGGATAAAACGATTCTTGTTTCATTATATATTACGGTTCTTACGCAACTTTGTAGTTTACCACTGGATATTCTTCCCTACTTTAAGGATCGTATCGGAAGCAGTTCGAATTATCTTATGGTTGAAACATTATTTAGTTTTGTATTTTTGGTAGGTGTTATTATTGTTGATTTAAACTACGCTCTTGCCTACTATGTGTTGGTCGATTATCCCGAATACAGCGTCATTGATGTTCTTCGTAATGCAAGACATATGATGAAGGGCAACAAAGGAAGATATTTTTATATTATATTAACCTTTATCGGTTGGATGCTGTTATGTACGTTTCTCACCTGTGGAATTGGTTTCCTGTGGTTGGTTCCGTACATCAAAATGACAGATACCGTATTCTATCTGGATGTCATCGGCGAGCTGGATCAACCGCAAGAAGATATACCACCTCAGTATGATCAGTTATATTATTAAAAAAAGGCTGTAACCAAAGATTCTCATCTATGGTCACAGCCTTTACTTTTATCTATTAATCTTCCAGACCAAATGCATCATGCGCTGCATTCATAGCCTTGTCTACATCCTCCTCATTAATCAGAACCGTTACACGAATCTCAGAGGTAGAGATCATATTGATATTAATATTGGAATTATACAGACATTCAAACATCTTAGCTGCAACTCCAGGATTACTCATCATACCGGCTCCAACAACAGATACCTTCGCAACCTTTTTCTTACACTCAAATCTCTGAGCATGAAGTCTCTCTTTGTTCGCTTCCAATACCTTCATAGCCTCATCAGCTGCATCCTCTGCTACCGTAAAGGATATATCCTTTGTGTTCTCACGTCCAATTGACTGAAGAATCATATCTACGTTAATATTCTCTTTTGCAAGAGCATCAAACAATTTAAAAGCAACTCCAGGTCTATCTTCCAAACCGATTACTGAGATTCTGCTTGCATTCTTATCTGCGGCAACTCCGCTTACTAACATTCTTTCCACTTTTACATCCTCCTTAACAACTGTTCCTTCTGCTTCTGACAGGCTGGAACGAACTACCAGTTTCACACCATATTTTTTTGCCATTTCAACGGAACGGTTATGAAGCACGCCCGCGCCCAATGTTGCAAGATCAAGCATTTCGTCATATGTGATTTCTTTAATCTTTCTTGCATTCTTTACTACTCGAGGATCCGCTGTATAAACGCCCTCAACATCGGTATAAATCTCACAGCTATCAGCATGAAGCGAAGCTGCTAAAGCTACTGCTGTTGTATCGGAACCACCACGTCCCAGTGTAGTATAATCATCATACTTATTAACACCCTGGAAACCGGTTACAATAACAATCTTTCTCTGATCCAATTCATGACGTATTCTCTCGGAATCGATTCTCTTTAATCTCGCATTTCCATAGGCGGAAGTGGTATGCATTGCTACCTGATAAGCATTTAAAGAAACAGCCGGAACTCCCAAGGCATTCATCGCCATTGCCATTAATGCAACGGAAGTCTGCTCTCCTGTTGTCAAAAGCATATCCATCTCTCTTTTGGATGGATTGGGGTTAATCTCTTTTGCCTGATTAATCAGGACATCTGTCATCTTTCCCATTGCAGACAGAACAACAACAACGTCATTCCCTTCCTGATAGGATCTGATACATCTCTTTGCTACATTATAAATTCTTTCCTTATCGGCTACGCTTGTGCCACCGAATTTCTTAACTACCAGCATTAGAACCTCCTCATATCTATTTCATTCTTTATTTACTAAATAGTTTCTCAATCATCATAGGACCTTCCGGGATATCATTACCGGATTCCTTCGCTTCGAATTCATTGTACTTCCAATTCTTTTTTTGATTCTCAGTACTGTCATACAACAGATATGGAACTGGATCTGCTGAATGCGTGCGGATGCGAATCGGGGTGGGATGATCCGGAAGGATTACCATGCGATAATCTTCTCCTGCCTTCTCAAGACCTTCTTTTACAAGCTTAATCACACGTCCGTCCAAGTATTCAATTGCCTGAACCTTTCGTTCTACGCTTCCCTGATGTCCCATTTCATCAGGAGCCTCTACATGAATATATGCAAAATCGTATCCATCGTCCACTAATGCATGAACAGCTGCATTCGCTTTTCCTTCATAGTTGGTATGAAGTCCTCCATTGGCACCCTCTACAATGATATTATCCATCTGAGCACCAACTGCAATTCCTTTTAAAAGATCAACAGCAGAAATCATCACGCCACGCTTTCCTGTCTTTTCCTGAAAGGAAGTCAGCAAAGGCTTCGTGCCTGCTCCCCAAAACCAACAACAGTTCGCGGGATTAAGTCCCTGTTTCTTTCTCTCTCTATTAATAGGATGATCCTTTAAAATCTCGTAGCTTCTCTTCATCATCGATAAAAGCATCTCATCCTTGGGAAGGAATTCACCAATGACTTTTCCCAAATGATCATGCGGCTGACTTAACTCCTGTACTCTTCCATTGTTCCAAATCAGGCAATGACGATAACTGGTTCCCACGTAGAAATGATAATTCTCAGTCTCCAATTCCTTTTGAATTGCCTCAACCAAAACCGCACAATCTTCCGTACTAATCTCACTCGAACTATGGTCAATAATTGTCCTCTGTTCAAATGGTACATCTTCTTCTGATAATGTCACAATATTGCACCGCATTGCAATATCCGTATCCTTCATTGGTACTCCAATGCTCAGAGCCTCCAAAGGAGAACGCCCCGAATAATAAATCTGAGGAGCATATCCCAATACTGAAAGATTCGCTGTATCCGATCCGGGCTTCATGCCTGCTGGGATGGTGTGTAACAGACCAATCTCAGATCTTGCTGCCAGTGCATCCATTACAGGTGTCTTAGCATATTGCAGCGGAGTCATTCCGCTCAATTGTTCAATCGGCTCATCTGCCATACCATCGCCAAGTACTACTACGTATTTCATCTTTCCAACCTCTATTTCATACGAATCCTGCTAATCATATCAAGATTCTTTGCTTTATCTGCAAAATCCTTTTCCTTCATAACATCGGTCACAAAAGCAAATTCATTTGGAAGCTTGTCCACACGAATGATTTCAACATCTCCAAACAGCTCTTTTACTTTTACTTCCTGACCTGCCTTCACGCGTACAAAGAATTTTCTCTGAGCGTTCTCAACACCTGCAAGCTCAATCTTTTCGCTGCTCCAGAAAGTCATGATCGTGCGATTCAAATGCTTTGCTGCATCCACAACGTCAGCTACAACTGCACTCGCTGTCGGGAGCTTACCTGCTCCACTTCCATAGAACATGGCATCACCCAGAACATTACCATGAACAAAAATAGCATTAAAAACATCATTAACACTAAACAGGGGATGTTCGTTAGAAATCATGAATGGAGCTACCATTGCATAAAATTTATCATCAATTCGCTTACTGCTGGCAAGAAGCTTAATTGCCATATTCATCTTATTTGCATATAAAATATCATCTGCTGTAATCTTCGTAATACCTTCTGTATAAACATCTTCAAAGTCAACATGATTTCCGAATGCCAAAGAAGAGAGAATTGCAATCTTACGACATGCATCGTAGCCTTCCACATCTGCCTCGGGATTACGCTCTGCATAGCCTTTATCCTGAGCGTCCTTTAATACTGTTTCAAAATCGGAGCCTTCTCGAGACATTTTGGATAAAATGTAATTCGTTGTTCCATTCAGAATACCGGTAATCTCATTAATCTCATCCGCAGTGAGCGAAGAATTCAAAGGACGAATAATCGGTATTCCACCACCACAGCTAGCTTCAAAGAGGAAATTGATATTTTTCTCTCTTGCTATCTCCAGCAGTTCCGGTCCGTGCTTTGCTACAAGCTCCTTATTGGATGTGCAGACACTCTTTCCTGCAAGAAGGCATTTCTTCACAAAGGTATAAGCCGGTTCTACACCACCCATGACTTCAACGACGATCTTAATCTCATCATCATTCAAAATCGTATCAAAATCATGTACTACCTTATCCTGAATTGGGTCTCCCGGAAAATCTCTCAGATCAAGTACATACTTGATATCAATCTCCTCTCCGGCCTTCTTATTTATACTCTCCTGATTCGTACGAAGCACTTCTACCACTCCCGAACCAACAGTACCATATCCTAAAACTGCAATGCGAATCATTGTAATCCTCCATTCAACTGAATTATTCTTTTGCTAATATCTTGACATAGTGAACACCATGCTGCTTTTCCACTTCCTCAACCATCTCTGACACATCTCCGGTCGTCTTTAGTATCTGAATGCTGACGGATAATGATGCAACACCATTAATCGGAATACTTTGATGAATGGTAAGGATATTCGCTCGAAAGGTAGCTATAATCTTTAGCACATCCGATAACAACCCAGGTTCATCATCCATTTGAACATTGAATGTTATTGTAGTTCCTTGCGCATTATCATGAAAAGGAAAAATATCATCCTTATATTTATAGAAGGAACTCCTGCTTATGCCAACAGCCTCTGTAGCCTCCTGTACAGTCTCCGCACGCGCAGAATCCAACAGGCGTTTTGCTTCAACCACCTTTAAAAGAACCTCAGGAATCGCCTTCTTTTTTACAACAAAATACTTAACCGAATCATCCATTGCATTTCCCCCTGTTTATGAAGAAATTCTGTTCTGTGTTCTCCCGTGGGCGACACATGTGTGCTCATGAGGGATATTCTAGCACAGACCTTTTTAAAGTGCAAGCAATTTTCTAATTAAAAACAATGTTTGCAAAAAGGATACTAATTCTTAATGCTCAACCATTTTAAATACGCATTAATAAATGGATCAATATTGCCATTCAATACCGCGTCAGCCTGAGCCACTTCCTGATTCGTGCGATGGTCCTTGACCATAGTGTATGGCTGCAAAACGTAGGAGCGAATCTGATTGCCCCAACCAATCTCCTTAACCTCGCCACGAATATCCGAAAGCTTCTCAGCATTCATTTCCTTTTGCAGCATAAAGAGCTTTGCACGTAGCATCTGCATTGCTTTGTCCTTGTTCATATGCTGGGATCTCTCATTTTGACAGGTTACAACAATACCTGTTGGCAAATGCGTTATTCGTATTGCAGAGGAAGTCTTGTTGATATGCTGTCCACCGGCTCCGCTGCTTCGATAGGTATCCACGCGGATATCGTCATCGTTTATCTCAACATCAACATCCTCTTCGATATCCGGCATCACATCCAGCGATACAAAGGAAGTCTGTCTCTTTCCCTGTGCATTAAAAGGAGAAATACGCACCAGCCTATGAACTCCCTTTTCTGATTTCAACAAACCATAGGCATTCTCACCATTAATCTGAAAGGTAACTGACTTGATTCCCGCTTCGTCTCCGTCCAGATAATCAATGACCTCCACTGAAAAACCCTTGCTTTCTGCCCATCTGGTATACATACGATAAAGCATAGCCGCCCAGTCACAGGATTCGGTTCCACCAGCTCCTGCATTCAATTTTAAAATAGCATCATATCTATCATATTCATCCGACAAAAGTGTCTTAATTCTCATTGCTTCGAAGGAATTCTTAAAGGAATCGTATTCTTCTTTGATATCATCTACCATGCTCTCATCATTCTCTTCATTGGCCATAGAAATCAAAGTCATGATATCCTCATACTGCGAATTCAGCTGTTTGCAGCCATCCATATCATCCTTTAAGCTCTTCAATTCTTTCGTATACTCTTGAGAGCGTTCTGCATTATCCCAAAAATCCGGAGCCTCCATCAATCTCTCCAGTTCTTCCACTCTCTGCGCTTTATTCACCAAATCCAACGACTCTCCAACTTCCTTTAAAGGGGTCTCATAGGTCTGAAGTTCCATTTTGATATTATCTAATTCTACAATCATCTTTCCTCTCCGTTCCGAAGTGTTTCTGCTCTATTTCAAAAATTGAACTCACCTGATGCAGTTTTCACCGTTCAAGTGAGTTCCTAAGTTATCTATTCCGAGCGGTTACTTCCGTCCGCAACACTGTTTATACTTCTTACCGCTTCCGCAAGGACAAGGATCATTTGGATATACCTTTGCACTTTCCCTCTTGGTCGGTTCTTTTACTGCTGTATCATCTTTATTCGTACCGGTTACCTTTGCTACCTGTTCTCTTTCTACCTTCTCTTCTATCTTCACATGGAATAGCAGACGAACGGTATCTTCCTGAATATTTGCAATCATGGTATCAAACATATCATATCCACTCATCTTGTATTCAACTACCGGATCCTTCTGTCCATAGGCAACAAGTCCGATACCCTGACGCAGCTGATCCATATCATCAATATGATCCATCCATTTACGGTCAATGACCTTTAAAAGAACTACACGCTCAAGCTCACGAAGAGATTCTGACTCTGGGAATTCGGATTCCTTCTCTTCATAAAGCTTTACTGCTGTCTCCTTCAGATAATGCTTTAATTCATTTTTATTAAAGTCCTTAATATCAGGAGTCTTAATCACACGCATAGGTATAATAGGAAGAATTAACGAGTTCAGTTCCTGAAGATCCCAGTCACCAAACGCCATATCGTCACTGATACAGGTATCTACTGCTCCCTCTACAATGTCCGTAATCATCTTATAAATTGCATCGCGCATGCTCTCACCATCAAGCACCTGACGACGCTCCTTGTAGATAATCTCACGCTGATCATTATTAACCGCATCATACTCCAGCAAATTCTTACGAATGCCAAAGTTATTATCTTCAATCTTGATCTGAGCTTTCTCAATTGCCTTAGTTAGCATCTTATGCTCTATCTGTTCATTTTCCGGAACACCTAGAGTTGTAAACACACTCATCAATCTCTCAGAACCGAACAATCTCATTAGATCGTCCTCAAGAGAGATATAGAATCTGGATTCACCTGGATCTCCCTGACGTCCGGAACGACCACGCAACTGATTATCAATACGTCTGGATTCATGACGCTCTGTTCCTATAATCTTTAATCCGCCAGCCGCTTTTGCTTCGTCATCCAGCTTAATATCGGTACCACGACCAGCCATATTGGTAGCGATGGTAACTGCTCCATGTATACCGGCGTCGGCAACAATCTCTGCTTCCAGCTCATGGAATTTTGCATTTAAGACCTTATGCTCAATACCACGTTTCTTCAGATATTTACTCAATTCCTCAGAAGCTTCAATCGTAATCGTACCTACCAGAATCGGTTGTCCTGTACTATGTACTCTTACAATCTCCTCAACAATAGCATGAATCTTCTCTTTCTTGGTCTTGTAAACAGCATCCTGTAAATCAAGACGCGCAATCGGACGATTCGTAGGAATGGTGATAACATCCATGCCATAAATATCACGAAACTCCTTCTCCTCTGTCAATGCAGTACCTGTCATACCACATTTCTTCTCAAATTTATTAAAGAAGTTCTGGAAGGTAATCGTCGCAAGTGTCTTGCTCTCACGCTTTACCTTTACATGCTCCTTTGCCTCAATCGCCTGATGAAGACCGTCAGAATAGCGACGTCCCGGCATAATACGTCCGGTAAACTCATCAACGATCAAAACCTGATCGTCTTTTACAACATAATCCTTGTCACGGAACATTAAATTATGTGCACGTAAGGCAAGGATAATATTATGTTGAATCTCAAGGTTCTCAGCATCTGCAAGGTTCTCTATATGGAAAAACTGCTCTGTCTTGGCAACACCGCGCTCCGTGAGATTGACTATCTTGTCCTTCTCGTTCACAACAAAGTCTCCGGTCTCCTCACGCTCGACTCCCATGATGGCATCCATCTTGGATAAATCCTCCATGTCTTCACCACGCTCCAGCTGGCCCGCAAGAATATCACACATCTCATAAAGCTTGGTTGATTTACCACTCTGTCCGGAAATAATCAATGGTGTTCTGGCCTCATCAATTAAAACCGAATCGACCTCATCGATGATTGCATAATGCAAATCCCTCTGCACAAGCTGCTCTTTATAAATAACCATATTATCACGAAGATAATCAAATCCCAATTCATTGTTGGTTACATAGGTAATATCACAATTATATGCTTCCCTACGCTCATCATTATTCATGCTGTTGAGGACAACGCCGACCTTCAGACCCAGAAACTCATGAACCTGTCCCATCCACTCCGAGTCACGCTTTGCAAGGTAATCGTTGACCGTGACGATGCTGACACCTTTTCCCTCTAATGCATTCAGATAAGCGGGTAATGTTGATACAAGTGTCTTACCTTCACCGGTACGCATCTCTGCGATACGACCCTGATGAAGAATGATGCCGCCAAGTAACTGAACCCGGTAATGCTCCATCTGCAGTACTCGTCTTGCCGCTTCTCTTACGGTCGCATAAGCCTCTACCAAAAGGTCATCTAAGGTCTCTCCCTCAGATAATCTCTTCTTAAACTCTTTTGTCTTATCTCTAAGCTGTTCATCCGTCAGTGCGTTCATTGTCGGACGTAATGCTTCTATCTCATCTGCAAGAGGACTAATACGCTTAATCTCACGCTCACTGTGAGTACCAAATACCTTTTCAACTACATTCATTTCCTGCACTTATCCTTTCGATATTAAATCATATCTTGTATTGTAACAGAAAAGTTTCCTTAATTCAACAGTAAGGTATGGGATTTCGGGCGTGCTTTTGAAGCGTTCCACACAGCTAAACCTTGACGTTTATCCGCGAAAATGATAGTATAAACGATGTAGGTCTTGTTATTATTTTAACAAGTTATAAGCATAAAATTTAATAGATGAGGTGCAAAAGATGGGTAAAGGATTTGAAGGCTTATTAGCCAAAGTCGCAGAATGTGACAAAAAAAAGGTTGCAGTAGCTGTTGCTCAGGACGAGCCAGTACTCGAGGCAGTTCGTGCTGCAAGAAGACAGGGCATTGCAGATGCCATTTTAGTTGGTGATGAAGAGAAGATCAAAGAAATTGCTTCACGCATTGATATGGACTTAACCAAGTACGAAGTAATCAACGTTGTAGATCCAACAGAGGCTGCTCATACTGCAGTAAAGCTTGTTCATGACGGAAAAGCAGATATGTATATGAAGGGATTGATTGACAGCAAGGGCTTCTTGAAGAGTATTCTGGACAAAGAAGTGGGTCTTCGTACCGGAAAGCCATTATCTCATGTAAGCGTATTTGAAATCAAAGGAATTCCCCAGTTACTTTTCTTAACTGACGTTGCTTTTATGACATATCCTACTCTTGAAGATAAGGTAGCTATAATTGAAAATACGGTTAAGGTTTGCCATGCATGTGGTAATCCGATGCCAAAGGTAGCAGCTGTTGCTGCTGTTGAAGTTGTTAATCCAAAGATGCCTGTTACGGTTGAAGCGGCTGAGCTTGCAAAGATGAACGAAGAAGGAAAGATTACCGGATGTATCGTTGACGGACCGCTTTCTGTTGACCTCGCTATTTGCCCAGAAGCAGCTAAGCATAAAGCTGCCAAAGGAAGAAAAATTGTTGGCGATGCTGATGTTATTCTTTTCCCCGATATTCATGCTGGAAACATTGCTTACAAGTTCCTCGTACATACAACCGAATTCGAGAATGGCTGTATCCTGACAGGAACCAGTGCCCCTGCTATCTTAACCTCACGTTCCGACAGCATGGAGACAAAGGTTAATTCCATTGCACTTGCAGCAGTTGTTGCAGAAGAAATGAAGAAAAATAAATAAGAATCCGAAGGGAGATTATCATGTCCGTAAAAAGTTTAATTATTAATCCAGGCTCCACTTCCACAAAGCTTGGCGTATTTGAAGATGAGACATTATTATTTGAAGAAACTCTGAGACATTCCACAGAAGAGATTGCTCAGTACGCAAGTATTGTAGACCAGAAGGATTTCCGCAAAAACATCATTCTTAACTTCTTAAAAGAGAAGAACTTTGATATCAAATCCTTAAATGTATGTGTAGGACGTGGGGGATTGTTAAAACCCATTCCAGGTGGTACTTATCCGGTATCTGATGCGCTTCTTGAAGATTCCAAGAAAGGTGTTCAAGGACAGCATGCTTCCAATCTTGGTGCTTTACTTGCAAGAGAGATTGGAGATTCCATCGGAGTTCCTTCCTATATTGTAGACCCAGTAGCAGTAGATGAGATGGAACCTGCAGCTAAGTATTCCGGAGTTCCTGAGCTCCCAAGAACAAGTATTTTCCATGCACTTAATCAGAAAGCCGTAGCAAAACGCTATGCAAAAGAAAAAGGTATTAAATATGAAGACCTTAATCTTATTGTTGTTCACCTCGGTGGTGGTGTATCCGTTGGTCCTCATAAGCATGGAAAAGTAGTTGATATCAACAACGCCCTTGAAGGTGACGGAGCTTTCTCTCCTGAGCGTTCCGGTGCTGTTCCGGTCGGTGCACTCGTAAGAATGTGCTTCTCCGGCAAATATTCTGAGAAGGAAGTATACAAAAAGCTCGTTGGAAACGGTGGCTTCAATGCCTACTGTGGAACTAACGATATGCGTGATGTAGAGAAGATGGTTCAAAATGGAGATATGCACGCAAAAGAGGTACGCGATGCATTCATCTTACAGATTTCCAAGAACATTGGCGCTATGTCCTGCGTATTACAGGGAAAAGTTGACCAGATCATCGTAACCGGTGGTATCGCATACGACAAGGCTGTAGTTCAGGGACTAAAGGATGCATGTGAATGGATTGCTCCATTTACCGTATATCCTGGCGAAGACGAACTTCTAGCACTCGCTCAGGGCGCTCTTCGCGTGATGAACGGTGAAGAGAAAGCTATGGAGTACTAATTGCTGAAATAGGGATTGGAATAAGATTGTTCAATTATTTTGTGCCGCAGGACTAATGTCCTGCGGCACAATTCTTATCTTCCCTTTCACTCCTAAGATATATTCTGAATCACACTTCAGCCATCTGTATCTCATATTTGTCAATCATTTCACGATAGAAATCCTCATCATCAGCCAGTCTCGAAACGTCCATGGCGTGACCATCCTGAATCATGGCTGTCACCATTCTCATCATAATTCGTCTTTCTTCTTGTCTGCCTTCTTGTCTGCCTTCCATCCTACCATCATTAATTAATTCCGTAAGTGCCTGACACATATCTACCTTACCTCCCTGAATATAGTTCTGCTTCATCTGTATCAATTCTTTTGCTCGGGTAAAGAATGCTGCTACATCATATGCATCCTCTTCCATATTATGATATTCTTCGTTATCTTCAACTAATTTCTTCAATTTCTTTTTATCATTTCCACAACGAATAAAATCAAAAACCAGTTTTACATCTGTATGAAATACTTCTGTACTATCCAGTTTTTTTATCTCCAACAGATTGATTCTATAGTGATTCACACATTTTCTTAACGATTCTGGTATATCAGTAAAATCCATAATATCATATAAATCACGGCTCCCGTCCCAATCATCTCCATAATACAGAACAATCGTAACACATGGACGAAGTCTATCCGTCTTTCGAAAACCAGAAAGGAATTCACTGTTCTTAACTTCTTTTTCTTTACGTACTCTCTTTCGATGTCTATATGCCTGATTCTCATACTCAGCCGACTCATAAGACATCACCCTTAATGGCATGAGATAATGGACATACTTCTGATTCTCAATACCAATTACTGCAAAGTTCAATCCAAAGTCTGATCTTCTCATCAAATCTCTGTATCTCACTTTTCGGTTACGCTTACCATTTCTCACATAGCCAGTCTGCGTATCATAACTGTGCAATGATTTTGCACAAATTACCTGTTCTCCAGAAAAGAAAAATCCGTTGAACAAGTCGGCGTATCTCTCGTTATCCGATAAATACTCCTTCAATAGTAAATCTTCTTCCATATGAAGTTCCTCCTTCGCAGAAAACATCCGAGGACATCAGAACCTTCTAAATCCATCCGAAAATCTTCTGCTGCTAAATTATTTGGGTAAAAGCATAGATTTTCTGAAATGAATTAGAATCATAGACGGTCTGCGCCGAAAGAATATAGAACTTATGCTTTGGTAAGATAATAACATACAAATTAATATACCGCAAGATATATTATGTGATTAGAGATTTGCAAATCCATAACATAATATATACAAGTAGGAGAATGGCTTTCACCATTCTCCTACTTGTTTACTTAATCTTAAATGATTTTGTTATACTTCCCGTAAAACCACTATCTGGTTTTGCTGTGATTGTTACTGTTGCCTTTCCTCTTTCGATATTATTGCTATAGCTGACTGTGTAATCTCTACCTTCTTTTAAAGTACATTTCTTATATACTATTGAGAATTTAGGTTCGATCGGACTTCCCGTATACCTTTGGGACTTTAATCCCTTTACTTTAAATCCTTTTCCCATTTTTGTTGTAGTTACCTGGAATGTACTCGTAATTACTCCGCAATAATTCTTTGTTCCAGTGACTCTTACCGTTGCATTCGTCCCAACCTTAGTGTTGCGCAAGTAAGTAACTGTATAATTATTCTTCTGTGAGAGTCTCTTCTTCTTTCCTTTCATAACCACCTTTACGGATGGACAAATTGCACCACTGGTAAATGATTGGTTGGAAATACTCGATATGTCATAGTTCTTACTTATATCCATTGGATGAATTGTAAATTGAACTGTTTTCCTTCCTTTGTATTTCTTTCCCTTTCCTTTAATTATTATGGAAGCAATTCCAGCATTCTTATTGTTTTTATAAGATATGCTGTAGTACTTCTTAGGAATCGTGTTGCCTTGATTATCCTTGACAGATATTACAGGTTTAAAGCTCTTACCTGAATAAATATAACCATTACTAATTACTGAATCATCTTCAAAATTGACATCCTCAATCAAATTTGTATTTTCACTATAGACATTAAATGAAGCTCTTTTATCTCCATAGTAATTACCTGTTCCAGAAATGGTTAAATATGCTTTTCCCACTTTCTCATTGCCAGTAATACTACTTACTGAATAGTCTGTATCCTCTTCCAATTCGTTCTCGCCATCACTTACCGTAATATTAGGCGCTTTAGACAATTCGTTAGTATCATCAATACTAATAACTGCCTTTTCTATGTTCTTTGGAGTTATCTCAAAAGATACACTTGTAGCTCCTGCGTAACATCCTTCCCCATGAATTACAATTGTAGCATTTCCCCTATCAACATTATCATAATATGATAAGGAATAATCAATTCCCTCATATAGCAGATCATTATTATACTTCATGGTGATACTAGGGCATATCTCATAACCTGTGTATACCTTTGTTCCCACTTTGCTTACCGTTGCCTTTGAAATATCAGTATATTCATTTTCATCAAGCCAATAAGCATATACTTTCAGATTGCCTGTTAAGATAGAATTCTCGTCAATTTTCTCTTCAGACCCATCTTTGCCCGTATACCATCCACCGAAAATGCACCCTGCCTTCTGAGGTATTGGAAGTTCTCCAACTGCTTGGTTTGAACCTACTGCTTTACGAGTAATCGGCTCACCATTCTGTGGATCGAATTGAAGAGTATATGATACTACCGATACATTACAAGTCGTCATCAAATCTCCCACTTTAGCTGTAATAACTGCTTCGCCATAACCGGTTGCAGTCACATTACCTTCGCTGACTGTAGCGACAGATGGACAATTGCTGGTCCATTCAATAGTTTTGTCGTCCGTTGTGTCATTTGGATTAAATGATACACTAAGTTTCTTCTTTTCTCCTAGTTTCATATTCATAGAAACTGTATTCATACTAATGCTCTTTAATGCCACTCTCTGCTTTCCTGCTTCTGCCTTTGTCACTCGAAATCCGTATGCTGTTCCTTCTCCGTCTGTTACAAGTTTAACACGAGCTTTGGAACCAGGTATTGTAATTACTTTCTCAGCCAACGCTGTACCAGTATAGGTACCTACTAATTCATCATTCTCATCATATATGTAAATGTAATCTTTATCTTGTTCCAATTCTGTGTCATTGCTAAAGGTGAGAATAATACTAGCCGTACCTGTTTTCGAATAAATCCACTGTTGGTTTGTATCATTTTCATAAGGATGTGCAGACTCAAAAGCCGAATTTCCGCTCACTTCATGTACTTCGGTTTCCGTCTCAACAATATAGCCACGGCCAAACGTTAAATCATTATCTGCAACATCATTCCATTTTCCATCTGTCCATATTTCCAAATATGGCTCACCGGGAGATCCGTGATCTGGTTGATTATCTGACCAGTTACTATATAAAAAATCTTCTCCTGTAATCCATTCAAATTGTTTATTTCCATTTACATCCTTTGCTCCCAAATAGTAAACGACTCTTGAGCCGTTTAGTATAAAATTACTGATTGCGTCCTGTTCAGCATCACTTGTGATTGTCGCAAGGTGACCACCTTTTACTATCGCCTTTGATTTGGCTCCGTTCCAAGAAAGAATATCATCATATAATTCATACTCATGATTACCCACAATGATAGATTTCACTGGTTTATCTGTGTTCTGTAGTTCATGAACTACTCTGTTACTTTCACTTCTGTTCCCATGGATATCAAAAGCATAGATATCTGAATAATACAGAACTCTTTCAAAGTTATGATCTGAATCTTTTACTTTAAAAGTACAAGTATTCCCACTAATTGTACCCTTAATTGAAGTATTGGTCTCCCAATTAGATACCAAATCATCCTGACCATCTTTATCTGTCCATGTAGCGAATTGAACACGATCAACATCAGAATCATCGGTTACTGTACAGCTAATGGTAAAACTGGTAGCGTCTGATTTTATAACTCTCGCATTTGATACAACAGGCACTACTGCACTTGAATTCAAATGTACAGAAATCAAGTCTGAAGTAACCCATTTTCCTACTTCTGTATTAACCGCACAAACATTGGCATAGTAATCTCCTTCTGGAATATCCGTCAATTGATAGGATTCTGTTGTTAATCCTATCTTCTCAGCTATAATTGTTGTCTTATCTAGTGCATACAGTCTAAAATCATAGCTTGTTGCATTACTTCCGCCATCCGTCCAGGTAAACAAACCGGTTGAATCACCTTGAAGCGTTGGTTTACCTAAGTCCTGCTCCATAATAACGCCCATATTGTATAATTTTGTACTCGATAAATCATTCCATTTTCCTTCACGTGATAATTCTATGCAATCTTCTTGATTGAATGAATTATCCGGTTGACCATCATGCCAATTCTCATAACTCATTGACTCACCATTAATCCACTCATAACTTCCGGTTTCATTATTCTTTTTTCCGCCAATTAGGTATCCATCTCGTGCGCCACTTGATATCAATTGATTAACAATATTTTGCTCTTCAGCAGAAGTAATTACAGCCAAATAGCCTCCTAATTCCTCACATTTCTCTTTGGCTTGTTCCCAAATAACTGAATCATTATAAAGTGTATATGTTTTACCATTTGATGTAACTTGTTTAATAGCATTGAAGTCCCTATTCAACATAGTAACTGGAGTTTCACACGATCTACTATTTCCATAATTATCATATGCATAAATATGTGTTTTATATGCTCCCGACTCGAAGTTATGATCTATATCATTTACCCTAAATTGCCATGTGTTTCCTCCAATATTTTTTCCAGAAGCTTTTGATCCTGCCTGTCCCCAATTAGGTTGAATATCATCCTGACCATTATACTCCGTCCAAGTAGGAAACTGCACACGATTAATTCCGCTTGCATCAGTCGCATCGCATGTTACTGTATATCCACAGGTAGATACATCTGTAACACGGACGTTAGAAATTGTGGGCGGCGTGGTATCAGAATTTCCTTGTAATTGTATTGTCCCAGTTTGTGCTGCATTCATTCCCCATAAATGATGAAATTCATCATTATTATGCGCATCAACAACGGGAATTCCCGAATCATTCGTTCCTACACATATCGCAGCATGGCCCCAATTGCTTGACCCTTTCCAGATATAATATACAGGATTTCCTTTTTTGACTGTACTATTGCTTGCCGTATATGCTGCTCCATAATTTAGTAAATAACTTCTCTGTGCAGATGGTATTGTCCATGATGAAGAATAATTACCAGATGAATACCAGTACCAATCCCCTGTAAATTGAAGTCCGCCATGGCGAAGACACTGTGAAACAAAATTAGTGCAATCTCCTCCACCAATTGAATTATAATCGGTATAACTTGGATTATAATTATATACATATGTATCAGCATATTCTGCCGCCGCATCAGGATTATATGAATATGTTACACCTACTCTTTCTTCCTCATTCTCATTATCGTTTTCTTCTGGTACTTCAACTTGTTTAGGAGCAATATATTCATACATACTAACTGTTACTTCTTTACCATTGTCAAAGCTCAAAATCCAGTTAGTTCCTTCAGCGCAAGTATCAGAAATTCCATTAATTGAATACGTTTCCGTTAACCATTCATAAAGATGAATCCTAATCTCAAATTCTGTCAGTTCTACCTGATCAATACGAATACTTGAGATAACTTCATCAAGTTCTGCATTACTTAGTAAATATTCTTCTTTTAAATCTTCAATCTTTTCTTTGATCACATGTAATATTTTACCATCTAGATTTGTAGTATTTTCGAGAGCGTGAAAGTTTTTCTGTAAATAATCAAATAACAGGTCTTCTATGATAAAATAAAATCATAGGAGGCCTATTATTATGGCAAGAGAAAAAAGACCTGTACACAAAGTACAAATGACAGAAGGAAAAAGAAATATCATTCAGCAGCTTATTCAGGAGTATGACATTGAATCAGCTGAGGACATCCAGGATGCACTTAAGGATCTTCTAGGTGGAACAATCAAAGAGATGATGGAAGCTGAAATGGACAACCATCTTGGCTACGAGAAATCTGAGCGTTCTGATAGCGATGATTATCGTAACGGCTATAAGTCTAAACGTATCAATAGTAGTTATGGAAGTATGGATATTCAAGTTCCTCAGGATAGAAAGTCAACATATGAGCCT